>CAKRTZ010000061.1 GCA_934402515.1 uncultured Lachnospiraceae bacterium | reverse complement strand
GAGGAAAATCCTCTGCTCCTGCAAAAGCAGTCGCATTTGCTCCGCAAACAAGGAGGAAAATCCTCTGCTCCTGCAAAAGCAGTCGCATTTGCTCCGCAAACAAGGAGGATTACCGATGAACAAAAACGCAGTACC
Source organism: uncultured Lachnospiraceae bacterium (assembly GCA_934402515.1). GTDB lineage: Bacteria > Bacillota > Clostridia > Lachnospirales > Lachnospiraceae > UMGS2037. Next base: position 11,445 of record CAKRTZ010000061.1, on the reverse strand, counting down.
GGGAACCAACGGAAATCTGTATGTTCCCTATGAGAAACGTGAGGGTGAGAAATCCGTCGTTTATTTTACCAGAGATTTATCCCCGGAAGGACTTAAAAAAATTTATGACAAAGTGTCCAAGGGACTGGAGGGCAAGGTAGCCATCAAGCTGCACACCGGCGAGGCAGAAGGCCCCAACATCATTCCCCGCCCCTGGGTAAAAGAACTGTATACAGACAAGCTTCCGGAAGCGACTATTGTGGAAACCAATACCTACTACGAGGGCAGCCGTTATACCACCGAGGAGCATCGCAAGACTTTGGAAACCAATGGCTGGACATTCTGCCCTGTGGATATTATGGACGAGGATGGAGCAGCAACCCTTCCGGTAAAGGGCGGCAAATGGTTTGACGAGATGCATGTGGGCAAAAATCTGTTAAACTACGACTCCCTGCTGACACTGACCCACTTTAAGGGACATACCATGGGCGGTTTCGGCGGTTCCAACAAGAACCTGGGAATCGGCTGTGCAGACGGACGCATCGGCAAGGCAGAGATTCATACCGTGCCCGGCTCCGACAATATGTGGAGTATCGCCAACGAAGAATTTATGGAGAGAATGACTGAGTCCACCAAAGCCACCATCGACCACTTTGCCGGACACATTTCCTATATCAATGTGATGAGAAATATGTCCGTATCCTGTGACTGTGAAGGCTGTGAGGCGGAGCCGGTAGTAACTCCCGATGTGGGAATTCTGGCAAGCTATGATATTCTGGCAGTGGATAATGCCTGCATTGATGTGATTTACAAGCTGCCCGATGGCAGTGGAAAAGCCATGGTAGAGCGTGTGGAAACCCGCCACGGTTTACGGCAGCTTTCTTATATGAAAGAACTGGGTATGGGCAATGACCGCTACACCATCATCGATATCGACAATGATGATGCGGAAATTTCTGTACAGGACATCACCAAGGATATCAACCCTGTATGGAATCCTGACATTTTCAACACCTTCCGGGGAAGAAATAAGATAAGAAAATAGTTCTATCGCTCAATAATGTACTTATAGATGGGATTTCCCATGGAAGAAAACTTTTCTTCGTATTCCGTCATAATATTTCCCTGAGAGAGCACCGGGTCTGTATGCAAATCTCTGGTCACCACCACGGATTTCCAGCCTGCAGGCTCCAGCTCCTCCAGGGCAAAGTCAAACAATCCCTGATTATCCGTCTTAAATTCCAGTTGTCCCTCTTTTTTCAAAATTTCATCATACCGTGCCAGAAACTGTCTGGAGGGAAGTCTGCGCTTTGCGTGGCGGTCCTTCGGCCAGGGATCAGAAAAATTCAGATAAATTCTGTCCACCTCACCGGAGCCGAACACCTCACAGATTTCCTCTGCATCCATGCGGATAAAACGCAGATTGGGAAGAGGAGTCTCCTCCATTTTCTGGATGGCGCGGATTAACACGCTGGAATATTTCTCGATTCCGATATAATTGATTTCCGGGTGTGCCACTGCCATTCCATAGATAAACTGTCCTTTTCCCATACCAATTTCAATATGTAAAGGATGATCATTTCCAAACAGGCTGCACCACTGCCCTTTGAGGTTTTTCTGGTCCTCCGGATCGTGAATACAATAAATACTGTCGGCGATTGCCTCACGGGCACCCGGTACATTTTTTAATCTCATAGATAGATTCCTTTCTTCTGCTAAATACTAGCAATGTAAAATCCGGAGCCGGCCATTTGTAAAATCGTCTCTCGAATTTAAGAAAATGATACAATAAAAATACTTAAATTTAAAGAGAAATGGTGTATGATAAGGATATGAAAAATTTTTGGAACACACAAAACACATTTTTATGTCAGATTAAGAAAAAAACAAAGGCTCTGGCGGCTGCCCTTACCATTACAGCGCTGACGGTTTCCAATGGCATGTTTATTATGCCGGCTCTGCCGGTGCAGGCAGACAATCAGGAGAATTCCCTGCAACAGCAGCAGGAGGATCGCAGAGCCATTCCCGTGGAATCCAACGAAATTCAGGATTGGCCCACCGGCCCTACCGTCAGTGCGGAATCTGCGGTTTTGATGGAGGCAGACACCGGCACCATCCTTTATGCCAAAAATATCCACGAACATCTCTATCCGGCCAGCATCACCAAGGTACTCACCTGCCTGATCGCTGCGGAGAACTGCAGCATGGATGAAATGGTAACTTTCTCTGCGGAAGCGATTAACAGCGTGCCTTCCGACGGTTCCAATGCTGGAATCGATGCCGGACAGCAGCTGAGTGTCGAAGATTCCCTGAAATGTATTCTCATCGCCTCTGCCAACGAGGTGGCAAGCGGCGTGGCGGAGCATGTGGGTGGCAGCATCCCGGAGTTTGTCAATAGGATGAATGACCGCGCCCAGGAACTGGGCTGCGTGGATTCCCATTTTGCCAATGCCAACGGTCTCCACGATGAAAACCACTATACTTCGGCCTATGATATGGCGTTGATCACCCGGGAATTTTTCAAAAATGAGCTGCTGGCAAAAATTGCAGGAACACGACAGCTTCACCTATACCCGTCCCAGTACCAGCCGGATGAAATCTGGGTGAACAATACGAACAAGATCATTAAAAACGAGATTCCTTATGAGTATTATGTGGGAGGAAAGACCGGCTATACGGATCCGGCACATTCCACTTTGGTTTCCTGCGCGGAAAAAGACGGGATGCGGCTGATCTGCGTGGTGCTGAAAGAAGATGCTCCTGCCCAGTACCAGGATACCATCTCCTTATTCCAGTACGGCTTCCAGAATTTCAAGAAGCTGAGGGTGGCGGACTATGAGACACGTTACACCATGACCGGAGCCAGCTTTTTCTCCACCACCAACGCGATCTTCGGAAATTCCAGGCCATTCCTTTCCCTGAATGGGGATGCCTCCATTGTGCTGCCTAATTCCGCTTCCTTTGAGAAGGCTCAGGCGGATCTGACTTATGAGGGAGGCAATACAGGGGAACTGGCGGAGATTCAGTACACCTTCAACGAAGTTCCGGTGGGAAGTGCCTCCATCGATTTTGCTGATTACAATCGTTCTACCTATGAGTTTGACTCCCAGCTGGTTTCCCAGCTGGACACCTATGTTACAGATAATTCCGAGGATGGCAGAATCATTTTTATCAATGTAAAAAAAGTGATTCTGGGGGTAGCTGTTTTATTTGGTATGATCCTGGCGGGAGTTACCATACATGCACTTCTGGATAATTATAATATTTTTGGAAGCAATCGGAGACGAAGCCGCAGACGCAGAAAAAAAAGCCAGCGTTATCGTGGAAAATACCACAACGTTGACTTTTAAGGAGCCGCAATTGCGGCTCCTTTTTAAGTTTGCTCTTTTTCGGAATGGGCATGTTTTTTCTTGTTTTGCACTTCCTGTAGTTCTTCTTGTCCAATGAGCCGGGTGGTTTTCACCACGTAGGCTTTGCCCTCATCAGAATAACGGATGCGCACCTTGCATTTCAGGAAACCATGCTTTTCGCAGTAGGCGACACAGAAATAATTCCTTCCGTTATTGGTGAACCATTTGATCTTTTTCCGCAGATTGCGGTGGCACAGATAGCACTTGGAACTGGTAACCTCATGATCCTCCATTGCCGCTGCCTTATCCGCAAATTCCCGGGAAATATATTTGGCATAGCGGGAAAACTGGTGATGAATTTCTTCTTTTCGGCTTTTCGGCAGATGGTAGGTATCATAGGATACATTCTCAAGCACTGCCGGAGTATGCAGACCGGCAAAGACCTTTGCGGTATAGTAGGCATCGCTGAAAGCCCGGTGAAAGGGAATGTCCTTTTTGATATGCAGAAAGTCGATGGCATATTCCAGACTCCGGCGGCTCTTTCCATCCTCCAGAGCCAGACTGAACAGTTTCTGGGCATCATAAAAGGGAAAAGGGCCGTCTGCCAGTGGCTCCATTTTGTAGTAATTCATATTTCGCTGTAATTCGGTGAGATCCAGAGGTCCCCAGGTCACAAAGATATAATCCTCACCGCACCAATCCAGAAAGCGTTCCATAACCTCCAGAAAGGGATGTCCCTTTTGCAGTTCCTCCATTTTCAGGTGGATAAGCCTGCTGGTAATCTGATGCATTTGTGTATAAATCTGCGGACGGATCAGTTCGCTGAACTGGCTGACCATCTGCTGATGCTCATCCAGCTTTACTGCGCCGATCTCGATGACCTCAAAGGGAATTTCTTTTTCTTCTGCCTTGGTATTACTCTGATTCCATTCTAAATCCAGTACAATATAATTCATAAACTCTCCAGGTTATTCCAGTGCAGATGCCATGATATTCAGGATTTTCCTTGTATATGGTGTGGTACCTGTACCCGTTTTTTGCTGCATAAGGATGACGGTCACATCGTTAAGCGGATCGTTCAGGAAGAATGCTCCCAGCCAGCCCATATACATCCTATTTTAATGAGTTCAGAGGGGTTTCGCAACAGAAATCGAATTTTTGAATTTCACACAAGTTTCACACTTTAAACAAAAATTTTATATATTTTCAAGATAAGCTAAAAACAAGTTATTCGCCGGGAAAACGGCGAGATGATGGTAAGAATACAAAAATAGGTCCAGAGGAGGTATTCGATGGAAAAGAAGAGGCGAAAGCGGCTCATAGCAGTGGTGATACTTCTGGTGCTTGCAGTGGCATGTGCCGGTGGCTTTTATCTGGTAAAGAGCCGGAGCGGACAGGAAAACGGACAGTTTCCCGGCGGTGGACAGATGCCGGGAGGGATGCCCGGAGGACAAAACACCGGCATTACGGCCACGGGAACCACCGTCATCGGCATGGATGTGGAGGAATTTGAACCGGACTACATTGACACGGATTTGGAGATTGAGGAAGTCTATCTGGAATCCGGCGACCAGGTGGAGGAGGGAACTGCGATTTTGAAGGTTTCCCAGGACAGCGTGGAGGATGCAAGAGAGGAACTGGAGGAAACCCTGACCAAGGCATCCCTGGCGTACCGGGCAGGCATCATTTCCTATAAACAGAGCGGGATTACCAATGCCTACGACAGAGACAGCGCGGTGCTGGCAGGAGAGCAGGCACAGGCGGTCTACGAGGAAACCGTTGCCGACCTGGATGCTAAGCTGCAGGATGCCAAGGACGCGGTGACGGACACCCAGGAGGAAATCGCGGAGTACGAGGAAATCCTTTCCACCAACCGCTACTACACCGACTACCGGGTGCAGGAATTGCAGGACACCTACCAGGAGGACTACGACCTCTTTTGCAAATTCTTAAGCACCTACGGCATTACTTCCGCGAATGTGGAAACCGGCAAGTTTGACGAGGACCAGACCCAGCCGCCCAGAGACGAGTTACAGGTTTATCAGAGTTTCTGGAAAACCATTAAGCAGGAGGCAGAGGAGCTGACCCAGGCAAAGGAGAACTACCAGAAAGCTCAGGACAGCGCCAACGAAACCCTCCAGGAGCTTTACATAGAAATCGAAACCCTGGAGGCAAAGCTGGTGGAACAGCAGGCATCCTACGACACGGATTTGCTGGAGGCGCAGTCCACCTATGAAACCGCCATGGCGAAAGCCCAGTTAGCCCAGACGGACTACGAAACCGCCATGAAAAAAGCCCAGGAAACCCTGGACGGACTGGAGGATGCTAAAACCGAGGCGCAGGAAAATCTCAACGAGTTTGAAAGTCTCTTAGGAGATGGCATCCTGCGGACCACCAGCAGCGGCGATGTGATTATGGTGGCATACGAGGCAGGGGACACTCTGGATGGAAACAGCGTGGTACTGGCGTTCAGCGATACCAGCACGGTGCAGGTGTCCGTCTCCGTTTCCCAGGACGATGTGGCGACCCTCTTTGTGGGACAGAGTGCCACCGTGACCATCTCCGATGCAGGAACCTTTGAGGGAATCGTGACGGAAATCAATCCCGTTTCTAATTCCTCTGGCAGAAGTTCGGTGACCTACACCGTGACCGTCACCCTTTCCGGGGATGTGAGTGAACTTTCCGCTAACATGACCGCCCAGGTTTCCTTCCTGGTGGGGAATATAGTAACGGAAACCAACGAAACACAACAAACAGGAGGAATGGACGATGAAAATGAAACAGAAACGAATCGGTAAAATCATCCTGCTCCTCCTCCTTCTGGCTGCGGTTATCGCCGCCGCGTGCTACACCGTGTGGATAAAACCCAGACAAAACCAGGAGGTTGTGGTTTATAAGGAAGAAACGGTACAGCGGGGCGACCTCACCGTGGGCGTCACCGAGAGTGGTTCCTTGAGTTTCGGCATTACCTCCCAGCTTTACGACCTGGAATTGCAGACGGAGGAAGAAAAAGAGGCAGAGGAGGATGACGACGAGGAGGACACCACAAAGTATCTGCGGATTGAGGATGTCTATGTGGCAGTGGGAGAACGGATAGAGGAAGGCGACCCGGTTCTCAAATTTACCGACAGCAGTATCGAGGCAATCCGCAAAAAGCTCCGGGCGACCAGAACGGAGCGGGAAATCGCACTGGCAGAGGCAAATTCCGAATACTACTTAAATGTGGCGGCGGCAGAGCTGACCCGTCAGGCGAGCGAAACCAAGAGTGCCAGTGCCGACAATGTATACAGTGCACAGATGGCACAGCTACAGACAGAAGTGCAGACCTATACCGTGAAAATCAGCAACCTTTACCGGGAAATCGACCGCCTGCTGGAGGATTTGGAGGATGCCAAAGAAAATCTCAGTGACATAACCGACACCTACAAAGAGGCGCTGGCGGACTACGAAAACACCTCCGATTTTTCCCGGTACGGGCAGATTGAAAATCTGGACACCTACATCAGTGCCAAACAGCAGTACGAACAGGCACAACAGCAGGTGGAGGACATCCAGAACCAGATTACCCAGGCACAGGAAAGTATCATGGATTACAACGGCAAAATCCAGGAGGCAGGCTACGCCCAGGGCATCAACGAACTGGGGGTCAAGCAGACCTCCGAAACCTCCATCAACGGAGGAACCACCGCGGATAACACCTACCGCTCCACCCTGGAAACCTTGCAGACCTCCGTGGACAGCGCCCAGGAGGATTTGGACGAAATCAACGAGATTATCCAGAACTTTGAGGATTTTGTGAGGGATGGAACCATCTATGCCGAGGGCAGTGGCATCGTCACCCAGCTTGGCTATGAGGCAGGGGGCGATTTGGAAAATTCCGGCGTCGTGGTGGCGTTTGCCAGCCCCGATGAAATGACCATCTCCGTGGATGTGTCCCAGGAGGATATCGTCAGCCTTTCCCTGGGGGATTCCGTGGACATTGCCTTCAGTGCCTATCCCGATGAGACCTGGACGGGAACCATTACTTCCATCACCACCACTGCCACCTCCCAGTACGCCACCACCGTCAGCTATCCGGTAACGGTGCTGGTGGAAGGGGACACTACCAAATTGTACGGCGGCATGACCGCAGACATTACCTTTGTGACGGACACCAGAAACGATGCGCTCTATGTCTCCCGGAAAGCCATTGTGAAGGAAAACGACCGCACCTATGTGTATGTGGACGGTGCCAGTGGAGAAAAGGAGCTGACGGAAGTTACCACCGGACTTTCCAACGGCGCTTATGTGGAAATTCTCAGCGGTTTGTCGGAGGGAGACACCATTTATATCGCCACCGTGGAAAGCACCGGCACCAGTGGTGCAGAAAGTGAGACGAATACGACTCAAAGTGCGATGCCCCAGGGGGACGGCGTACCGGAAAACGGAGAGACGCCCACACCGGGAGAAATGCCGGGAGATGGGGAGATGCCGGACATGGAAAACATGCCATCGGCAGGAGAAATGCCTGACATGGGTACGATGCCGGAAGGAGGAATGGCGCAGTGAAACGAAAACAAGTGATTGCCTGTATCATTGGGGCAGTGGCTCTGGCAGCAGTGCTTGCCGCAGGCGGAATTTATCTTCATATCAGAAATGCAGCCCAGGACGCCCAGACGGTTTACAAGGAGACAACAGTAGCCTACGGCGACCTCACCGTGGGCATTACCGAGGAAAGCACCGTGGACATCGGCACGCTGGAGCAGGACTTTTCCCTGGATATCAGCGCCCTGGTACAGGACAGCTCTGACAGCAGTTCCTCCGGAAACACAGGATTTGCCATGATGTCGGGACCTGGTGGCAATTCCTTCAGCCAGATTTTCAGCTTTGCCGAAGGCGGGAACAGCTATGGTTCTTCGGAGCAGTCCATGGAAGTGGAAAGTGTCCAGGTGCAGACCGGTCAGGAAGTTTCCGCCGGGGATGTGCTTTACACCCTGACCCAGGACAGCGTGGACGACATCAAAGACCAGCTGGAGTCCGATGTGAACGATGCCGCCGAGGATTTAAGCACCGTACAGCTTGACCAGTCTGCCGACCGGCTTTCTGCCAGACAGACCTACGAGAGTGCGTTAGCCTATGGTGACTACGCCGGGGTGGAATACAACCTGAAACTCAACGAACTGCAGGAAAAAGTGGAGGATGCCCAGGAATCGTTAGACGATGCCAACGAGGAGCTGGAAAGTCTCCAGAGTAAGCTTTTGGAGTTACAGACCCAGTACCAGAAAGCCAAAGAAAACTTCCAGGAGGTGGAATACGGCTTACAACAGCAGGATAAGGAAACCAACCTCTACGGCTATCTCACCCAGAAATCCTTCTGTGACCAGGCGCGGACGACCATGGAATCCCTGGAAAGCCAGGTGGAAACCCAGACTGACAAAGTGGAAAGCCAGGTGGAAACCATCACCCAGTTGGAGAGTGCATTAAAAGAGGCACAGCGGGACTACGACACAGGTGCTTTGGAGGCAAAGGAAAGTTACGACCTGCGAAGCCTTGCCTGCGACACCGCAAAGGAGACCTACAGCATTGCCATTTCCTATCTGGACACCGATGTTTCCTCCCTGCAGCGCACCTACGACAATGCGGTGGAAAAGCTGGAGAAATTCAACAGTTATGTGGTGGATAACACCGTGGTTTCCGAATACGACGGTGTGGTAACGGAGGTGAGTCTCTCCGCAGGGGACACCATCACCACCAACACTCCCTTGCTTACCCTTTACGATGCGGACAAAGTCACCATGAGCGTGGATGTGGACGAGAGCGATATTGACGAGATAGCCAAGGGCGATGAGGTGAACATCACATTGACGGCATACCCGGAGGAGGTGCTGACCGGCATTGTCACCGATATTGACGATGCGGAGGTGGATTCCGATGGCAATGTCACCTATCCCGTTACCGTCACCATCCAGGGAGATGTGAACGGCTTGTACCAGGGCATGACCGGGGACATTACTTTCATTACCAAGGAGACAAAACAGGTGTGCTATGTGTCCAACCGGGCAATTTTCCGGGAAGGAATCCGTTCCTATGTGAAATGCCGGGACGAAAACAGCAAAATTGTGGAGAAGGATGTCACCACCGGCTTTTCCGATGGTGTCAATGTGGAAATCATAGATGGGCTGTCCGAGGGTGACGTGGTGCTCATAGAAAGCAAGGTGAGTGACTGATGCGACTTTCCGAAATATTCCGATTGGTGTGTATCAATCTGTTACAAAATAAATTCAAGGTCATCCTGACCTCCATCGGCATTGTGGTGGGTTCTGCCACCATTATGATGGTCATTGCCATCGGACAGGGTGGAAAACAGGATGTGGCGGAGCAGTTTAAAAACTTAAACGCGGGTGCCATTGACATTACCTATGACTCTGAAATCAGCGATTCAGGCGGCTTTGGCAGTTTCGATGGAGAAATGCCGGGAGGCGGTGGCTTTCCCGGTGGAGGAGGCGTTTTCCCAGGTGGAGGCAGTTCTGGAGGCAGTTCCGGCGGGGGCGGTTTTCCCGGTGGAGGAGGCTTTCCCGGAGGCGGCGATTCCCCGCAGGAGCGCAACAGTGTGATTCTTTCCACCGATGATGTGGAGGATTTGGAGGTTTTTGTGCCCGGCTTGTCCGATGCCACCATTTCCTATACCACCACGGCGTCTGTGGAGGGCGGCGACCTGGACAGTTCCACCAGCTATACCATTGCCGGCGTGAAACATAACTATGCGGACATGAGCAACATTACCATGAGCATCGGCAGCTTTCTCACGGAGGAGGACGAGGAGAGCAAGGAGAAAACCTGCGTCCTGGGCGCATCCGTGGCGAAGGAGATTTTCGGCAGTGCTTACGAGGCTTACAATAACGTAGTGTACATAGACAGCCGTCCCTATGTGGTGGCGGGGGTCATGGAGGAAATGGGCAGTGTCAGCTCCGGCATCAGCCCGGATACCGCCATTTTTATCCCCTATGAAAGCGGAATCAAGTACCTTACCGGGGAAAATGTAGACCCCACCATCACCGTGATTGCGGAGGACATCGACAATGTCAGCACTGTGATTAGCAACATTGAATCTGTGTTAGCAGACTCTTACCCCAACGCCCAGTTCTCCATCTCCGATGCGGGAACCAAAATGGAGGCGGCATCTGCCTCCAACGAGACACTGACCATGCTCCTGGCAGCTATGGCGGCGATTGTATTTCTGGTGGGCGGTATCGGTATTATGAATGTGCTTTTCGTATCGGTAAAAGAGCGGACCAACGAGATTGGTATTTTAAAGGCAATCGGCTGTGCCAGAAAAGACATTCTCCTGGAATTTCTCCTGGAGGCGGCATGTATCTCCATGATTGGTGCAGTGCTGGGCGTGCTGGCAGGAATGGCAATCACCCCCATTATTGAGCAGCTGGGTGTCACCGTCATTCTCTCTGCCCAGGGTGCAGGAATTTCCCTGCTGTTCGGTGTTATCACCGGTTCTATTTTCGGCTTTTATCCGGCATATAAGGCATCTCGTCTGATTCCCGTGCAGGCACTGAACGCGGAGTAAAACATGTTTCTACAGCAGTAAAACACATGATTGCGCAGCAAACTTAAAAGGAGTCTGCGGATGGCTGCAGGAATGAGGCATGAAGGAACGGGAACAGAATAAAGAAAGGCATGTTAAAAATGAAAAAGAGACGAATCGTCATTTTTTTAGTGATAGGGATTCTTCTGGCGGCAGCAGGGGTGGGAGTCTGGAAATACCGGCAGGTGCAGGCAGAGGAAACCGCCGCCCAGTCCACGGAGATTGTACTGGGGGCAAACCAGACGCTGGAGGAAGTCCAGATTAAAACCATCAACGGAAACGAAATGACCTATGAACGGAATGGAGAAACCGTGACCACCCTCATTCCCGTGGGAACAACGGTCACCACCAAGTTAGGCACAACCACCACCTTTTCCCGCCTCTCCCCGGGAAACACCATCCAGATGGTGCTGGAGGACGGCGAGATCGTGTCGATTAAGATTAAACAGTAGAGGAAGAAACAATGGCAGAACATGTAATTGATATGCGGCATATCAACAAAGGCTACATGCTGGGGGATGAGATGCTGCCCATTTTAAG
>CAKRTZ010000060.1 GCA_934402515.1 uncultured Lachnospiraceae bacterium | reverse complement strand
GACACCCTTGCCTTCGGCTATATCCTTCCCACTACCGGGTGGATTCGGGACTTTAACCCGTTAGAAACGTGCGCCGCCAGGCGCACGGCATAGAAAAAGCCCGGAAAATGGCGTATTTCCGGGCTTTTTTAGCATTTTTAAGTTGTAGATTATCGCTTGCTGAACTGCGGTGCACGACGTGCTGCCTTGAGACCGTACTTCTTACGCTCTTTCATACGAGGATCACGAGTCAGGAAACCAGCCTTTTTCAGGACGGGTCTGTACTCTGCATCAACCTGCAGTAATGCTCTTGCAACACCGTGACGGATTGCTCCTGCCTGACCGGTAGTACCACCACCGCGTACATTAACCAGTACATCGAATTTCTCTGCATTGTCAGTAGCTACGAGGGGCTGACGAACGATAACTTTTAAGGTCTCAAGACCAAAATACTCGTCAATACCTCTCTTATTGATTGTAATATTTCCTTTGCCCGGTACTAAGTATACTCTGGCAACTGAACTTTTTCTTCTACCTGTTCCGTAGTATCTTGCTTTGTTAGCCATTTTAATTTTCTCCTTTCAGTCCCTCTAATTAAAATGTTAATACTTCAGGTTTCTGAGCTGCCTGCTCATGCTCAGGTCCTGCGTATACATGAAGTTTGGTGAACATCTGTCTTCCTAAAGGTCCCTTGGGAAGCATTCCTTTTACAGCTAACTCGATGACCTTCTCAGGTTTCTTTGCCAGCATCTCTCTTAAAGTAGCTTCTTTCATACCACCTACATAATCAGAGTGATGGTAGTAAACCTTCTGGTCTAACTTTCTACCGGTAACTTTAACTTTTGCAGCATTTACTACGATTACATAATCGCCACAATCCATGTGGGGCGTAAAGATCGCTTTGTTCTTTCCTCTTAAAACTTTTGCAACTTCGGAAGCTAAACGTCCGAGAGTCATATCAGTAGCATCAACTACATACCATTTTCTATCAATGGTAGCGGGGCTTGCCATAAATGTTTTCATTGCATTTCCTCCAAAATTGAGTCTGTATAGACTTTCCTCACTTTGTGGTTCTTCGTTCCTCTCTCTGCAGATGTCCGGGCTGCATCCAGATTCCTCAAAACCGGCTTTTGTTCTCTATTTCCAATGTCTTACCGGGGCTTTGGTAAAACATCATGAAACATTGTCACAGTTATCTATTATATAATGCAGGTTTAGGGCTGTCAAGCAGAAAGTTTCCGAATTTGCCCTATTCTGTTTTAATACAGTATATCCGTCAGAGCATCCTGAATGTCATCATAGAGATCCATGTAATCGTCCTCGTCCGCATTACCCAGATCAAACTCTTTATAAGAAGGTTTGGAAATGGATGCTTTGCTATTGATACTCATGTAACCTGAAAATTCCATGGATTCATCATAATAGGAATCCTTATATTTCAGGCTGTCAAAGGTAAGTATCAGTTCATTGGAGGATTTCTTTACATTTCCTTCCACGCTGAACTTCACATCATCCGCTCCCAGATCCATGGTCATGTCTCCGCTCTTGGAGTCATAAGTCCATTCGATGGTTGCATCCAGTCCGTCTACTTCGATTTCGTTCTGCTCTACGCTGCCCTTTGTTTTTCCGGTCTTTGTAATAGAAAAATCATCTCTGTCAACTTCAAGGGTTGCTTCCCAGTTCTGCATGGGGTAATCGCCGCCTTTGATCTGTAATTCCGCGGTCAGGTCATCCTCATCGTCGTCTACTACAACGGCTGCCAGCTGGTTTTTGTACAGATACAGGGTCAGATCTATATCCGGCATATCTTTCAGGGCACTCTTCAGCTCTTTGAAGGAATCGTTCAGATCCATGTCACTTAAGTCAACATCAAAATCGTCGCCTAAGGTATCAAATAAATCTTCCATTTCCTTCTGCTGGGCTTCAAAGTACTCATCATAGACATCCATAACAGACTCTAACATATCAAGCAGCATGTCATCGGTCACTGTGATGGTGTATGCTTTGCAGCCATGCTTTTTACCATTTACTTCATAATCCTGACTCTTTCCGGATTCAAACTTCCAGGTCTTGAAGTTCTCGGAAAGTGCTTTCGCCAGGTCAGCAGCCATCTTTTCATTCTGCTTACTGTTATCACGACTGGTTACCCACTGTAACAGTGTATCCAGCTGTTCAACACCATCGTCACCCATGGCATCCACCAGGAAACCGTCTTTATCCTCTGTAAAATTGTATACAAAGGTGTAGTCAGCAAGTTCGGGAACTGCCAGTGCCAGTTCTTTTTTATCCATATAGGACTCAAAGCCGAGATCTAAGTCATAGGCATCCCATTTAAATGTGCCGTTTAAGCCATAGGTGCCTTTGCCGGTGTTTGCAGCAAGCTGCATATCAACACCCATTCCTTCCAGCTCATCATAATAGCTGTAGTCCATGTTCTCTACATTCACGCCGATTCCCAGGGTAAACTCGCCGTCTTTTACCAGATCTGTATACTGCATCTCCTTCATCAGTGGACTGAGTTCACAGGTGTTTGCAATCGCAGTCGCGATCTTCACATTGGTTCCGCCGCCAAATGCCTTTACAACTACAACACCCAGAACAACAACCAGCACTACAATCGCTGCCACAATCAGTGTCCATACCGGGAATTTCTTCTTCGGTGTATCAAACTGAGGTGCATCTCCGGTTGTGTTTCCGTAAACAGGATCTCCGGTCTGGGGATCAAATCCGGTCTGTATCTGCTCTGCCGTCTCTCCGTAAATGGGGGCTCCGGTTTCAGAATCGTAGCCGGTAATCTGTTTCGGTGCTGCCTCTCCGTAAATCGGTTCACCTGTCTGGGGATCGTAACCGATGATCTCCTGTGCAGGTGTCTCCTCTGCCGGAGCCTCTTCTGCAGGTGCCTCCTGCACGGGGGTCTCCTCTGCCGGGGTTTCATTGATGACAGGCTCATCCGGTTTTTCGATGGGTTCGCCGGTCATTGGATCATAGCTAATACTCATTTTCTTGTCCTCCCTCTTTTGTTGTATCAACTTGTATCGGTGCAGTATCCTGTAACAGTTCATACTGCACAAGCATTAAGCCGCAGGCGGGGGCTGTAGGGCCTGCCGCCTTGCGATCCTTTGCTTCTAAAATCATGGGAATCTGTTCCGGTTCCCTTTTTCCGGCACCCACTTCCATCAGTGTACCGGCGATGATTCTTACCATATTATACAGGAAACCGGTTCCCTGTACTTTTATTATAATTTCATCCTGATCTGCTGTCACCTCGCAGGCAGTAACGGTACGCACCGTGGTTTCTGCCTGGGTATGCACACTGCAGAAACTTTTAAAATCATAGGTTCCTGCCAGATACTTTGCTGCCTGCTGCATTCTGGTCACATTTAAAGGAACATAGGTAAAATGTGCATAACGGGTTCTGGTGGGATCGGGAAATTCCCGGTTTAAAATATGATATTCGTAGGTTTTCAGACTATGACAGTGTCTGGGGTGAAAATCGGATGCTGCTTCCTCGGATTTCTGGATGCGGATGTCCTCCGGCAGACGCTGGTTCAACGCATAGGCATATTTGTCCGCCGGCATTCTCGCCTCCGTATCAAAAACCGCCACATTGCACCGGGCATGTACTCCTGCATCCGTTCGGCTGGCTCCAATGACCTCGGTTTCCTTTCCAAGAAGGGACCGAATTGCCTTTTTCAGTTCTCCCTCAATGGTAGTTCCATTATTCTGATCCTGAAAACCGTGGTAATTGGTTCCATCATAGGCCACGGTCAGTTTAATTCGCTTCAAATCGGTAATACTCTCCCAATCACGATTGCGGCAATCAGATATGCCCAGAGAATCACATAGGCAATGTAATCCCGTTTCTGATAAATCAAAGGTTTCATTTTGGTGCGGTGTTCCCCGCCGCGGTAGCATCTTGCCTCCATGGCCATGGCCAGATCATTGGCTCTACGGAAAGCAGAAATAAACAGGGGTACCAGCAGCGGAACCATGCTTTTTGCCTTCTTCACCAGATTTCCGCTTTCAAAATCTGCGCCTCGGGCAATCTGCGCTTTCATAATCTTGTCTGTTTCTTCCATTAAAATAGGAATAAACCGTAGTGCAATGGACATCATCATGGCAATCTCATGAACCGGCACATGCAATACCTTCAAAGGACCCATCAGTTTTTCCAGACCATCCGTAAGGTTATTGGGTGTGGTGGTAAGGGTCATAAGGGAGGAACCCATAATCAGAAAGGATAATCGAATTGCCATCATCACAGCGATTTGCAATCCTTCCCTGGTAATCGTCAGTTTCCAAATGGAAAGTAAAGGTTCTCCCGGTGTGAGAAACAGATTGAAAACCACGGTTAGCAACAGAATGAAAACAATGGCTTTCATTCCCTTGACCATGAATTTCACCGGCACACGGGATAAATGAATCATCCAGGCTAGGAAAAGAAATGCCAGCAGATATCCAACCCAGTTTTTCACAACGAACAGAGATATAATATAAAAAATTGTGGCCACCAGTTTCACTCTGGGGTCTAAACGATGAATGACGGAATCAGCCTGATAATACTGTCCCAACGTGATATCCCGCATCATTTCTGCCACGCATTCTGGCGTCTTTCCGCCAATGCCTTCAAAATTTCTTCTTTTGCCTCCTCAATGGTGATGGCATCCGGATCCACATCAAATCCGTTTTTGCGCAGCTGATGCATCATGTAAGTGACCTGGGGGGCAGCCAGTCCCATGGATTCCAGTTCCTCCACATGACGGAAAACCTCCCGGGGTACATCGTCAAACATTTTTCTGCCATGATCCATGACTACAATACGGTTTACATACTCTGCCACATCGTCCATGCTATGGCTTACCAACACAATGGTCATTCCTGTTTTTTTCCGTAAGGAGGAAATCAGTTCCAGGATTTCACTGCGTCCTTTGGGGTCTAAGCCGGCTGTAGGCTCATCCAGGATCAACACTTCCGGTTTCATCGCCAGGACTCCGGCAATTGCCACCCGTCTCTTCTGGCCTCCGGAGAGGTCAAAGGGAGACTGATAGAAGTATTCGTCCTCCAGCCCCACCTGTTTCAGTGCTTCGTAGGCACAAAGCTGTACTTCTTTCTGACTAAGTCCCAGATTCTTCGGTCCAAAGCACACATCGGAGAATACATCTACCTCGAAAAGCTGATGCTCCGGATATTGGAATACCAGTCCTACCTTGCTTCGCAGTTCTTTTTTATGAAATTGATCGTCGTCTATGTCTTCGCCGTTATAATAAATATGTCCTGAGGTGGCTTTCATCAGACCGTTTAAGTGCTGAACCAGTGTGGATTTCCCTGATCCGGTGTGTCCGATCAGCCCGATGAAATCCCCGTCCTGGATTACCAGGCTCACATCATCCAGTGCTTTCACTGCCATATTTGTGTCGGCTTCGTAGACATGACTCACATGATCTACAATAATCGACATTATTTTACTCCTTGTAATGCCTGTACCAATTCTTCTGTTGTCAAAATACCGTCCGGCAGAGGCACACCGCTTAGTTTTAACTCATGGGCAAGCAGTGTCACCTGGGGAACATCCAGGCGCAATGCCTTCAGTTGATCCACCTGGGAAAAGATCTCTCTTGGTGTCCCTTCCATAGCGATATGTCCTTTATCCATGACAAACGCCTTGTCCGCATGAATAATCTCTTCCATATAATGAGTGATTAAAATCACTGTTACTTTTTCCACATCGTTTAATGCGCGGACAGCCCGGATCACTTCTTTCCGGCCACTGGGGTCTAACATTGCCGTGGGTTCGTCCAAAACAATGCACTTGGGATGCATGGCAATAACTCCGGCTATGGAAACTCTCTGTTTCTGTCCTCCGGAAAGCTTATTGGGGGAATACTTACGGTACTCATACATGCCTACTGCTTTCAGGCTCTCCTCCACCCGTTCCCAGATCTCTTTCGTGGGAATTCCCATGTTCTCCGGTCCGAAACCCACATCCTCTTCCACAATCTGTCCGATGATCTGGTTATCCGGATTCTGGAATACCATTCCTGCGGTCTGGCGGATATCCCAGAGGTATTTTTCCTCCGTCGTATCCTTGCCATCCACCCAGATGGTACCTTCCGATGGATACAAAATGGCATTCATATGCTTGGCAAGAGTGGACTTTCCGGAGCCATTATGCCCCAAAATGGCAATAAACTGCCCTTGGGCGATGTCCAGATCCACATGGTCAACCGCTGTGGTAATCCCTTCCACATTGCCTTCTTCGTCTCTGCGAATATATTCATATACTAACTGGCTTGCCTTAATGATACCCAATTGTCTCACATCCTTGCATAATATCGTTTTCTATTTTAGATGATATGTGATATACTGTCAACAATGGGAGGTTATAGAGTATGAAGAATTTTCCCTGGAAAAATGTGTTGATTCTATTAGCTTTAATCTTTGCCTGTGCCTTTCTGGCACGTGCACTGACCCATTCAGAAACGATTGTTGAATATGTAGAAAAGAATCAGGTAACGCAAAGTGAGCAGGTCGATTGACCTGCTCACTCATTTTCTTATGGATTAAACTAACTCCAGAACAACTTCCATTGCTGCATCACCTTTACGCTGACCGATCTTGATGATTCTGGTATAACCACCATTACGGCTGGTGTATTTAGGAGCGATCTCATCGAATAATTTAGCAACCAGATCAACTTCCTTGGTGTTTTTCTTCTTACCTGCATTAGCGGTAGGAACCTCGGTTACAGGATAGAGAACTGCAAGCATTTTTCTTCTTGCATGCATTCTGGAAGGAAGATCCTTCTTAATCTCCTTGTCAACCTCGTCGAATACGGTAACTTTCTTACCATTTACGACTTCTTTTACTCTCTTACCGTCTTTGTCTTTGCGGGCAACTTTGGTCTTTACAGTAACAGTCTCGAAATTATCCTTCTCTTTTACTGCCATTGCGATCAGACCTTCTACCATTTTCTGAACTTCTTTTGCTCTAGCTTCGGTAGTAATGATTCTTCCGTTGTTGATCAGAGCGGTAACCTGGTTTCTTAACAGGGCCTTTCTCTGACTGGATGTTTTACCTAATTTTCTGTACTTTGCCATTTTGTTTGGCTCCTTTCATTCATGATGACAGAATTCTCTGTCCTTTGGGATATGCCATCCGGCCACGCTCTTTGGTCTTACTTACCAGATGGTTTGTTGCTTATTCCTCATGAATCAACCAATCTGTGCTCTTTGGTCTTATCAGATCAGCAAATCCTATAGACAACAGCTTATTCCTCGGAAGGATTCAGCTGCAGGCCTAACTCTTTTAATTTTGCCAGCACTTCTTCTAAAGACTTGCGACCCAGGTTACGAACCTTCATCATGTCTTCAGGAGTTTTGTTGGTCAACTCTTCAACGGTGTTGATACCGGCTCTCTTTAAGCAGTTATAAGAACGAACGGATAATTCCAGCTCGTCAATGCTCATCTCGAGAACCTTTTCCTTCTCATCCTCGATAGGCTCAGACATTACTTCTGCATTCTTTGCATTCTCGGATAAGTCGATGAAGAGACTTAAGTGCTCGCTAAGTACCTTTGCAGCCAGGCTAACGGCTTCATCAGGCACCAGAGTACCATTGGTATATACGTCTAAGGTAAGTTTGTCGAAATCCGTGATCTGACCAACACGGGTATTTTCAACCGTTACGTTTACACGCTCTACCGGGGTATAGATAGAATCCACGGCGATGACGCCAATGGGTAAATCTTCATGCTTATTTCTGTCAGCACTTACATATCCTCTGCCTCTGGTAATGGTCAGCTCCATGTAGAGCTTGGCATCGCTGCCGCCATTCAGTGTGGCAATGATCTGATTCGGATTCAGGATCTCGATATCCTGATCCACCTGAATATCAGAAGCACGAACAACGCCCTCTCCTTCATACTCAATGTATGCAATTTTAGGCTCGTTGGACTCGCTGTTGTTTCTGATAGCAAGGCTCTTAATGTTCATGATGATTTCTGTTACATCCTCTTTGACACCGGGGATAGAACTGAACTCATGAAGCACGCCCTCGATCTTTACCTGGCTTACTGCTGCGCCGGGCAGGGAAGAAAGCATGATCCGTCTCAGGGAGTTACCAAGTGTAATACCATAGCCTCTCTCTAAGGGCTCGACTACGAATTTACCGTACTTTTTGTCTTCAGAGATTTCTGCAACCTCAATATTCGGTCTTTCAAAATCAAACACTGTAAATACCCTCCTTTACGATCAAGTCTTGCGATGATAAGCAGGCACGCTAAGCGCACCTGCTCTGAAATCTTATTATTTAGAATATAACTCGACGATCAGCATCTCATCAACAGGAACATCGATCATCTCTCTGGTAGGCAGAGATTTTACAGTACCCTTTAATGCTTCCTGATCTACATCGATCCATTCGGGAGTCAGTCTTCCACCGGTTACTTCCAGGATATCTTTATATCTCTGTAAGGATTTGGACTTCTCACGAACCTCGATTACATCACCAGCTTTTACCTGGTAAGAAGGAATGTTTACAGCCTTACCATTTACTAAGAAATGCTTGTGGTCAACAACCTGTCTAGCCTCACGACGGGTTCTTGCGAATCCCATACGGAATACAACGCTGTCCAGTCTGCTCTCCAGAAGAACCATCAGGTTCTCACCGGTCTGGCCTTTCATACGGTCAGCTTTCTCGTAGTAGTTACGGAAAGGTTTCTCTAATACACCGTAGATGAATTTTGCTTTCTGTTTCTCTTTTAACTGAGAAGCGTACTCACTCTGTTTCTTTCCGGCTCTTGCCAGAGTACGGTTAGACTTCTTGTCATATCCTAAGTAGCTGGGCTCCAGGCCAAGGGAACGACATCTCTTTAATACGGGAACTTTGTTTACTGCCATTGTTTTGTTTTCCTTTCTGTTATTGTTTACAGTGCCTAAGGCACCTTCATCCAACGATTATAAGACTATACACGACGACGCTTGGGAGGACGGCAACCATTGTGAGGAACGGGTGTTACATCACGGATACTGGTTACTTCAATTCCGCATGCTGCTAATGCACGGATTGCTGCCTCACGACCTGAACCAGGTCCTTTGACCATAACGTCAACAGTCTTTAAACCATGAGGGATAGCTGCTTTTGCTGCTGTCTCAGCTGCCATCTGTGCTGCATATGGAGTAGATTTTCTTGAACCTCTAAATCCCAGACCGCCTGCACTTGCCCAGCTTAATGCATTACCTTCGTTATCGGTTAAGGTAACGATCGTATTGTTAAAGGAAGACTGGATATGTGCCTGTCCGTGTTCAACGTTTTTCTTTACACGCTTTTTTGTTACTTTCTTTGCTGCAACTTTAGCCATTTTAAACTAACCTACTTTCTCATTAATATGCACGATTACTTATTTCTTTTTGTTTGCTACAGTACGCTTCGGGCCCTTGCGGGTTCTTGCGTTGGTCTTGGTCTTCTGTCCACGAACGGGCAGTCCCTTTCTGTGACGGATACCACGGTAGCAGCCGATCTCCTGAAGAGTCTTGATGTTCATAGCAACTTCTCTTCTCAGATCACCTTCTACAACGAAGTCCTTGTCGATTACTTCACTGATTCTCTTAACCTCATCATCGGTTAACTCTCTGCAGCGGGTATCAGGATTAACCTGTGCTGCTGCAAGGATCTTGTCTGCGCTTGTTCTACCAATTCCGTAGATATAGGTCAGACCGATCTCTACTCTTTTCTCTCTGGGTAAGTCTACACCTGCGATACGAGCCATTTTTTAATTCCTCCGTTTTTTGTGCTGTACTCTGCACTTTGTTTTTGTGTGCGGTCTTGTTGCACACATGTTACTAATTGAATTGGACGGGAAATGAAATCCATTTCCTCTCGTCAGCCATCCGGCCTTTCCGCTGCATACGGTATCAAATAGTAATCACCTCATGGCTCTCCAGGCATTTTATCTTGTGTCGGCCCCGTACAGTATCTGTCTGGGACCGTACGCATATATAAACACATTTCTGTGATTCAGCCGCTTTATAAAATGACAGGATGCCAGGCAAGGTAATTAACCCTGAACCTGTTTGTGCTTCGGATTCTCGCAGATGATGCGGATCTTGCCTTTTCTCTTAATAACTTTGCATTTTTCGCAAATCGGTTTTACTGAAGATCTAACTTTCATGATAAAACCCTCCTTTCTTCAAAAAAGACCGTTTTACATTATAGCATAGGGTTCTATGCTTTGCAAGCTTTTTATTTATCTCTCCAAATAATTCTGCCTTTGGACAGATCATAGGGAGAAAGTTCCAATGTTACTTTGTCTCCCGGAAGGATACGAATGAAATTCTGTCTGAGTTTTCCACTGATATGTGCAAGTACCACATGACCATTCTCCAGTTCTACCTGGAACATGGTGTTGGGAAGTTTCTCAATCACGGTTCCTTCGATTTCAATTACGTCTGCTTTTGACATCTGCATTCCTCCTGCATAAGTTTAAATATTGTTTCTATATATAATGAAAGAGCTGTTAGTAAAGAGTCAGAATTTCCGGTTCCCCTTCGGTAATAAGGATTGTGTTCTCATAGTGGGCGGAGGGAAGTCCGTCCTTGGTCACTACCGTCCAGCCGTCGGAAAGGAATTCTACCTGCCAGGTTCCCATATTAATCATGGGCTCCACTGCCAGGGTCATGCCCGGTGCCAGTTTGATGCCCCGTTTCTTCTGGGCAAAATTGGGAATCTGGGGGTCCTCATGAAGGTGGGTTCCGATTCCGTGTCCCACCAGATCCCGGACAATTCCGTATCCGAACTGAGACACATATGCATCGATTGCATTGGAAATATCGTAGAGATAATTTCCTGCTTTCGCGTATTTCATTCCCTCAAAAAAGGACTGTTTGGTGACATCCATCAATTTCTGCTTCTCCGGACTGACTTTGCCCACTGCATGGGTACGGGCAGCATCGGAATGATATCCTTTATAAATCAGACCTGCATCCAGACTGACGATATCCCCTTCCTGAAGTACTCTGTACTTGCTGGGAATTCCGTGTACTACCTCGTCATTGACGGATACACAGATGGATGCCGGATATCCGTTATAGTTTTTGAAATTCGGGATGCCTCCCCGTTCCCGGATTAACTTCTCTCCCAAACGATCCACATCCAGGGTCGTCATCCCGGGTCTGATAGACTCTTCCAGAGCCTTATGCACTTCTGCCAGGAGTCGGTTGGATTCCCGCATCAGTTCGATTTCTCTCGGTGACTTGATCGTAACTGCCATGGTGCGCTCGCCTAACCCAGAATGTCTACAATCGCTGCAAAGACATCCTTCATATCAACGGTGCCATCTACAGTCTTTAATACACCCTGTTTCTCATAGAAGTCGATCAGCGGCTGTGTCTGCTCATGATAAACGCTCAGACGGTTCTGTACGGTCTCCGGCTTGTCGTCATCACGGATGATCAGGTCGCTGCCGCAGGTGTCACAGGTATTCTCTACCTTCGGTGCATTATATTTAATATGGTAAGTAGCACCACATCCAACGCAGGCACGTCTGCCACCCATACGGTTTACAATATTCTCATCGGGAACATCCACATTGATTGCATAGTCGATTTTGTCACCCAG
>CAKRTZ010000059.1 GCA_934402515.1 uncultured Lachnospiraceae bacterium | reverse complement strand
TCCCTGGGACAGAGGGCAGAATGCAATGATTCCGCATCCGTTTGCAGCTGCAAATCCCTTTAATCCATCCTCCTCGATATTACGGTCAAACATGGAGTAGCTTCTCTGGTTGATGATAAACGGAGTTTTCAGTTCTTTAAAGATCTTCATTGCCGCTTCTGTCTGCACTTTGCTGTAATTGGAAATCCCTACATACAAGGCTTTTCCGCTGCGGACAATCTGATCCAGTGCCAGACAAGTCTCCTCCAACGGAGTCTCCGGATCCGGTCTGTGATGATAAAAAATATCCACATAATCCAGTCCCATCCGTTTTAAGCTCTGGTCCAGACTGGAAATCAAATACTTGCGGGAACCAAAATCCCCATAAGGTCCCGGCCACATATCGTAACCGGCTTTTGTGGAGATCACCAACTCATCACGGTACACATGCAGATCGGACTTCATAATATGTCCGAAATTTTCCTCTGCTGCCCCGGGAACCGGACCATAGTTATTTGCCAGATCAAAGTGGGTAATTCCACAATCAAAAGCAGTAAACAGCATGTCCTTCATATTGTCGATGGGGGATGTGGAACCGAAGTTGTGCCATAAGCCAAGGGATACGGCAGGTAATTTTAAGCCGCTGTTTCCACAGCGATGATATTCCATTGTGTCATAACGTTTTTCAGATGCCTGATACATAATCTTTCATCCACCTTTCTGAATCGAATCGTTTTTATAAAACAATTTTACCAGTTCCGGATAGAAAAGAAAAGTGATTTACATGCTGTTTTATGGTACAATTTGAGAATACCGATAAAGACCATATGGCAGGAGGATTCCCATGCAGACACTGGAACAGGCTCTGACCCTTGTTTTTGCAGATGAACCGACAAAATTGATTTTAAGCAAACCAGGAAAAGACAGCACCTATCACAAGATCGTGCTGATGCGCAAAAAAGACTATTATCAGGTTGAAAAGTATACCGATAAGCAGGTATTTCATGAAAATGTGGCATTTGAAGAAATTGCACAGAGCTGTCTGCGACTGATGGAATCCGGCTTTGGCCAGTGCAACGGATTTTCCTCCCAGGCCGAGCATATCATCCTGCGTTCCAAAAAAGGAAATGTGACCTATAAGAAAAAAATGACTGCAGCAAATAAAAAGATGGCAGCTGACAAAGTCTCCGGTCAAAGCGATATGGCAACGGATGCTCTTTCCCATAACCGCAGGAAAAACTATCTGCTTCCGGAGGGTACCGTCATTCCTCCTTTGGTAGATATGGGCATTTTCACCTCCGAGGGCAAGGTCGTGCGGAGCATGTACGATAAATTTAAACAGATCAATCGTTTTGTGGAAATCATTGACGATACAGTACGGGAACTGAACCCGGAGCATCTGAATATCATTGACTTCGGCTGCGGGAAATCCTATCTCACTTTTATTCTGTATTATTATTTTACGGAGATCCGGCATATTCCTGTGGAAATGCTGGGACTGGATCTGAAAGAGGAGGTCATTCAGAATTGTAATAAAGCCGCCCGAAAGTACGGCTACGAAAATCTTCATTTTGAACTGGGAGATATCAATGGGTATCAGTGTGACTTTCCGGTGGACATGGTAATCACTCTGCACGCCTGCGATACCGCCACGGACTTTGCCCTTTACAATGCCATCTGCTGGAATGCCAAAATGATTTTTTCCGTGCCTTGCTGCCAGCATGAGATTAACCGTACCATGAAACCGGAAAATTTATCCCTGATCAGCCACTATGGCATTATCCAGGAGCGGGTTTCCGCACTGCTCACCGATGCCCTGCGGGCAGATTTATTAGAGCTTTGCGGCTATAAGACACAGGTACTGGAATTCATCGATCTGGCCCACACCCCGAAAAACATCCTGATCCGCGCCATAAAAAGACCGACGACACCCAGATCCACTATGGAACGATGCCGTCGGGAAATTGACTCTGCCCTGAAGGAATTTCAGGTGGAGCCCACCTTATATCGATTGCTGCGGGATGATGAAAGAATTTAATCCAGGAAGCCCAGTTTTTCCAGTGCCTTGGCAATACCGTCCTCACTGGCCTTGTCTGTGACATAGTCCGCGATCTGCAAAAGATGGGGATCTTCTGCATTTCCCATTACCACACTGTGGGGCACAAAGCTTAACATGGCCAGATCGTTATTGCTGTCACCGAAGGCATAGGCCTGCTCCAGGGGCAGATGGAAATGTTCTAACAAAAACCGGATGCCGGTTGCCTTGGAATAGCCTCTGGGCACAAACTCCCGGAAAAGCACTCCACGGTCAATACAGTCAAAATATTTGTCGCTGACTTCCCTGAATTTCTCCATCTGATTGTCATCCCGGAACCATGCCACAAACTTGTCACAGGTAAAGTCCTCTGCGGTTACTTCATGGGACATATCATAGTGTCTATCACAAAAGGAATAGTACAGACTTCTTGCATCAGGAGAGAGCAGATCACGGCTTCTGTCAAATACTACTTCCTCCCTGGATTCAAATGCCACATCCACATCTAACTCTCTGGCAATTTTTGCAATTTCCATTGTAACCTCATGGGTCTGTCCCTTATGGAACAATTCTTTTCCCTGGTAATAGATGTTTGTACCGCAGCCTGTCACAAAGCCGTCAAATCCAATGGATCGGAAACGTTCCTCCACGTTCTGGAAACAACGCCCTGTATTAATAAACATTAAATGACCATTTCCACGGGCACGGCGTACTGCCAGCACCGCACTGTCCGGGATGGAGCCGTCCAGTTCTGAGGTTAAGGTTCCGTCAATATCAAAAAAAGCAATCTTCTGCATACTCTTCTTTCCTTTAAAAATTTATTTCTTCTTTCTTCCTGTCAATTCCGCCACCTTGTCTCTATGCTTATAGCACATAATCGCCAGAAATGCAAGGAGACTGCACAGGGTGATCCATGTTCCTGTATAGATTCCATAGGGGCGGTAGGACAGGGATATGCTATGCTCTCCCCGGGACAAATCCAGGCAGATAAAAGCATCGGCAAAATAAGTTGCCTCTGTCTCCACACCATCTACCCATACGGTCCAGCCATCTTCCTCCGGCACAGAAAGCACCAGTTTTCCTGCCCTTTTCACATCGATATGGCCGTTGATATGCGTACTGTCGTAATTCTCCACCGTCATGGGCTGTTCATCCAGAGCCTGAAAAGCTTTTTCCAGCACTTCCTCATCCAGACGGTAAAGTGTGGGAGTGATACTTTCCACTTCTTCTGCCGTTAAAGTAACATGGCTCCCCGCTTTCACGTAGCCGGTTTCAATCAGGTACTCCCGGTTTGTCTGGGAATACTTATGCTCCCTGGACAGGACCACCCCATCCGTGTTGTTCCCCTGGATGGAGACTGTGATATCCTCAGCACTCGTATCTCCCATATAGAAATAATAATAGCCGTCCTGCTCCACCGTAAAGCTGGCGGTATTGGCCGTTACCTCACAGTCCATGGCATTTAACAGCCGGTTATCGCCATAGTCTGCACCAATTAGTTCTGCAGCCAGACGGTTTTGGCAGGAAATAGGTGAGCCCGCATCATAATCCCACTGCTCCTCCATGGTCTCCGGAAGCATAAAGCCCAGGGGAAGCACATACTTGTTCTTATATAAATAGACATCTCCCTGCTGTGCCACCAGAGTGCGGAGCGGCTCCTCCAGTTCTTCATCCGACAGCGTATATTTCACCGACAGAATCGCAGACATCAGAGGAGTGGCTCCGCTGAAGGCATAGGAATTCTTACTTCCCAGCATACCTACTTCTTTATAAAAGTTAGCCACATAGCTGTTATTGGCGGAAGAAAAAAGAGATGCTCCGTGATATCCCAGCCAGCTACCGTCATTTTTGGTGCGGCGGGATACTTTTTCCATCCGGTAAAAATCCGTATCTTCTTTTTCCAGATCTGCCAGCAGCTTTTCTGTACCATTCCAGTCTGACAGATAAGAAGTCCTGCTGGTGGTTGCCACGCTGGTGTCCTCCATATTGACCGCGGCCTCAAGCGCTACTATTCCCACCGTGACAATCACCACAAACCGTTTCCACTGGGGTTTCTTGCGATACAGATAGCACATCCAGGCATAAAGCACCAGAAACAGTCCTGTCAGAAGAAAGCTGTCATAATTGATAAAATCCTCCGTGACCAGCTTTTCACAGAGAATAACAACGGCAATCGCCCCCCAGAAGCTGACTGCCACTTCCCGGTTACTGTTGCTGCGGATCCGGTACAACGCCTCATACCCCATGGTAAGCAGCAGGAAAATATACAGGAAGGACTGGCGTGCAGGCAGGGAATCCGGGAAATGGAAACCATGCCAGATCATATCCAGAATATTGTTGGAATAGCTGATCAGCATGACCACCGCCACGGAAAGCTTGATGGTTTTTTCCTTCCAGGAAATCTCATCGTTCATAATGTACAGGGGAAACAAAAATAAAATCCCCACGCCACAGTACAGATTCGGCCAGTGATCCAATCCGATCTCCACATCTACGTTGATAAAATGCCGGCTCAGCACATCAATGGTGGAAAAATAAGCCTTCATGGCAGACGGCCAGGAAACCTCAGAAAATTTTGTCATCTGAAGCGCATGGAATTCCGGCAGAAGAATCGCTCCGGCGAACCCACCGGCCAGAAGGGAATACAGGGCGAATCTTCCAAAGGTCATCACCAGCTTTTTTCCCGCCATCTGATCTTCCGGGGAACTGTTGACAATCAGCATGATGAAATAAATCACCACAAAGATACAGATCATAATGGACAGGTAATAGTTGGATAAAATGGAAAGCCCCAGGCAAATGCAATAAATAGCACATCTGCCCTCTTTGACCAGCAGCTCCAATCCCCAGATAATCAGCGGAATCAGAATCAGGCAATCCAGCCACATAATATTCCAGCTATAGGCTGCCATATAACCGGACAGCGCATACAACACGCCGAAACAAGTGACTCCGTAGGAGGGATATCCCTCTTTTTCTCCAAAATGCCGGTTTAAATACCAGGCAAAGGTAAACCCGCTCAATCCGATCTTAATTACAATAAGAGCGGTCATAAACTCAATGATATGGGTCTGGGGCACAAACATTACCAGGAAATTAAAAGGGCTTGCCAGATAGTAGGCATACAGTGCCCAAAAGTTGGAACCCATACCAATATTCCAGGAATATGCCAGGCTGTCCCCGTTTCGCAGCTTTCTCCACAGCTCTGAGAAAAAAGGAGCGTACTGATTATACAGATCCGTGCGCAGGAAGGTACGGTCTCCAAAGGGATACACCCCTCGAATCATAAAAATTACTACCATAATAAAAACCGGCAGTAAAAAGGCTAACCATAAGGGTCCGTTTTTCCAAAGATTTTCTCCGGAAAGGTGTCCGGCTTTTTTTGTCTGTGCTCTCTCCGAACGTATAAGCTTTGCTGTCATAATAAAAATTACTCCTCATACTCTCTGCATCAGTAGATATGCTGGATTTTCTTTATCTTCCCGCATCCAGCAAGCGGTAATATGCCATCTTCTGATAGGACTGCAGCATCTGTGGATCTGCATCCGGCAATGCATGGGTACGCCATCCGGAAATCACCGGATATTGTTTCTGTACCTCCTGTAGGAATTTCTGATAATCTGACAGGGGTATATCCGCTGCCTGCAGCAGTTTCCCGGATAAATAGTTGACACTCATGTCATTATCCGTGAGCAGCTGACCGCTCTCCTCACCCTTTGTCCCGTTGGGAGCAAAGTCTGCCGCTGTTTTATCCAGGTCAAAGTTGGCCCACATCACATAGGGCACCAGGTATTGCAGATCTGCTTCCTCCCCTGTCAAATCAGATACCTTGCGTCCGCTTAAGGCAAGTACCGGATTTGCCACGGTACTGTTGGGCTGATGGTCGCCAAACAGAAGAACAATCACGGGACGCTCCCGTTTCTGCAGCTGCTGTGTCAGCTGCTCAAAGGCCGTATCCGTCTTTTTGATTAAAGACAGGTATTTGCTGAGGATTGCAGAATCTGATCCCTCCACCGTCACATCCGGATTGAAATTGTCATAGTCCTTACTGTAGGAGCCATGGTTCTGCATGGTCACATTAAAAACAAACCGGGGCTGTGTGCCCTCATTTAAAATATCCACAATTTTGTGAAAGCAGGTGGCATCACTGGTGTATTTGCGGATATACTGAATATTTTTAAAATCCGGAAGAAAATATGCGGCGTCAAATCCCATAAGATCCCCATATACCTTTTCCCGGTTCCAGCCGGTGGCATAGTAGGGATGCATGGCACTGGTGGTATATCCCAGCTCCTCCAGGTGAGACACAAGCGTAGGTAATTCTTTCCGCATGTACTGCTGGTAGGGAACACTTCCCGCAGGAAGAAATGCCATGGAATTTCCGGTTAAAAACTCATACTCCGTATTGGCAGTATTACCTCCCAACACAGAAACATTCAGATAGCCGGTCACTACATTGGCGGCATCGGACTGCTGAAGGCTGTGGATATAGGGCATATAATCCTCATTACAATCCATCTCACCCAAAATTCCCATGTCCGAAAAAGCCTCATCCATAATGACTACGATGTCCGGATACTCCCGGGATTGTGTTTCGTCTGCCTGCTCTTCTCCGGCATACTGATCCAGCAATGCCGCTTCCTCTGCCGCACTGTATCCCGCAGGCTTTTCCACCAACAGGTATTGCAGATCAATCAGAAAGGTTACGGCAAAACCATCCTTCTCCATCATGGCGATAGGGGTAAAGAGTTTGTCGTAGAGTCCCTGCTTATAATGATTTTTTTCGGGTTGAATCCATGCGGTAAAAATAATCAACATGATCGAGGCCAGAAAAATGGTGCCTACACGCACACCGATCCGAACACCCTTCGTCCTGCATACTTTTTTCCAGGGCAGGATCAGACGGGCGGTTCCAACCCGCCCTAAAAGAATCATCGCAAGCAGTCCCAGTGTCACCAACACCATAGGTGCCGAGGGCACGAAACTATAGTTATCCGCCACGCTGGCTGCTGTTTTTACGGAAAAAATGTCCCAGGGCACAATAGGGTTTTCCCGGAAACGCATCACATAGCAGTTACCCAGCCCCACCCCCAGGCTGATGGCTGTGGTAATGGTCAGCGCCGTCCTCATCCTGGTGGTAACACAGAACCAGAACAGCAGAAACAATTCAAAAAATATAATATTTAACAGCTGCGGTTTCCAGCCCATGGTTGTGAAAGGATTATGGGTGTAAGCCTCCAATAAGTAAAAGTCTGCTATAGGAATGATCAGGGCAATCAGAATTTGTCCCAGGGTTTTTGTCGTTTTAATCCATCTCGGTTTCATAGTTCTCCACATTTCTCCCACCTAAGCTGTCCTGCTCTTTTTCACCATCCGCCGGTAGAGTATCAGGAAACAGATCATATGTACACTCGCCGTAATTGCCCAGGAAATCGGATAGGAAATGTAAAGGGTATGCAGATCGTGATGTCCTTTGAACACGGTGAAAATCCAGAGGATACGAAAGCCACAGGCTCCCAGCAGGGATACCACCATGGGCAGGAACGAATACCCGATTCCTCTCAGGCACCCCACGCAGACATCCATAATACCGCACAGGAAGTAGGTAGTTCCTATCACTTCCAGACGGTAGATGCCATACCGAATCACTTCCGCCTCGTCGGAGTAAATCCCAAGTAACTGATGTCCAAAGAAAAAGGAAAGGTTTCCCAAAAGGGCACCTGTAACGGTGACACATGCCAGGCACTGCCATGCGATTTTACGGATTCGCTTAAATTCCATGGCTCCCATGTTCTGGCTGACAAAGGTGATCGCCGCCTGATAGAAGGAATTCATTGCCACATAGGTAAAGCCCTCGATATTAGCCGCTGCGGAGTTACCCGCCATGGCAATGGCACCGAAGGAATTCACCGATGACTGAATCAGCACATTGGACAGGGAAAAGATGGAACCCTGCAGACCGGCAGGAAGACCCAGTTGGAGAATCTTCCATAATTTATGGGAATGAATTTTAAGCTGGTGCAAATCCAGATGGCATCCACCCTCAGTGTGCATCAGGCAACGGATGACCAGAATGGCCGACAGGGTCTGGGAAAGAATGGTTGCCAGTGCCACACCTGCCACGCTCATTTCAAAGACAATCACAAAAATCAAATTCAGGATAATGTTTAACACACCTGCAACGGCCAGATAATACAGGGGACGCTTGGTATCTCCGATGGCACGCAGAATAGCACTTCCGTAGTTATACAGCAGAATCACCGGCATTCCTGCAAAGTAAATGCGGACATAAAGTGCTGCCAGTGGCAGAACATTTTCCGGTGTACCCATCAGTTCCAGCAGAGGGGAAGCAAAAATAATACCAATCGCTGCTAACAGAATACCACCAATTATACTCAACATCACAGAGGTATGTACC
The DNA here is from genome assembly GCA_934402515.1 of uncultured Lachnospiraceae bacterium. Lineage (GTDB taxonomy): Bacteria > Bacillota > Clostridia > Lachnospirales > Lachnospiraceae > UMGS2037. The sequence continues at coordinate 3,222 of CAKRTZ010000059.1, read as the reverse complement.
GTCTCACTGACCTCATCCGGTTTTCCGGCTCCGTAGTAACGGGCCACCAGGACATTCGCTCCCACGGAAAATCCGATAAACATATTCGTAAGTAAATTAATCAAGGCACCGGTGGAGCCCACTGCCGCCAATGCATCACTTCCTGCATATCGTCCCACCACAATGATATCCGCTGCATTAAACAATAACTGTAAAATGCTGGATGCCATTAAAGGCAGCGTAAACAGAAGAATTTTGCCCAACAGCGGGCCATGAATCATATCGATCTCATATTTTTTACTTTGATTGTTATTCGTTTTCTGCATAGTCCTTTCGTCTCTCTAAAACCTTTTCATTATCGCCTGATTATGATACAATAAAAATAACCTTGTCAACATACTCTTATGTTCGACATCAATTACATCAATGATCGCCACTGCGGCGAAAGAAAGTAAGGCATTCCAATGGATACAATCAATGAACTTCGTAAATTAATGGAAGGAACTCAAAAAAAGGAAGAAAATCCAGCTCAGGAAAAGGAACAGCGTTTCATCAACGCTGCTGCCAGCTGCTTAAATCCCAGTGCCTTTCAGAGCACGCTTATGAATTACGATCCTCAGAAAATGCTTCAGTTTCTGAAGCTTCCCATCCCGGAGATCAAAGCGCGTCTGGGTGGCGAATGGGCTGCGATGTCTGACCTTGACCTTGAAAATTTTCTCTATTCCATTGAGAAAAAAGTAAGAAAATCTTCTTCTCTTATGGATTGGAAATAGTAATTCCTCTAAGTGGCAGAGATCTGCGTGCAGCAGCCTCTGCCACATCTGCGTACTCCAGCTTGCTCTTGGTAATTCCGTAACCGGTTCCGATCTTCTTACGGATCGGTCCGTCTTCTGTCTCCACTGTCTCAAAGTGAATATCCATTTTATACCGATCCATGTCTGCCCGGCGTACCCCAAAGGAAGAAGTGTATTGCAAAATGGCATGAGCAATCTGGTCTGCCTCTTCTGGTTTACATAAACAATTTAACTCGTAGGCAGGACGGTTCTTTTTCATATACATGGGAATAGCAAACACATCCAGTGCACCGGCTTCCAATAAACGATCCATGCAATATCCCAGCTCTTCCCCGGTCATATCATCCAGATTAGCAGTCAGCTGCGTCACTCTATCATTGGGTGCCGTCTCACTGTAAGCTGCACTTTCTCCTAAGAAAGCCCGGACACAGTTCAGGCGGGGAAACTCTTTGGTTCCCATGCCATACCCGATGGCGGAAACCATCATCTGGGGCATCTGCCCAAACCGGGTTGCAAAGTGTTTTAACAGTGCTGCGCCGGTGGGGGTGCACAATTCTCCCTTAATATCACTCATATAGGAAGGAACTCCGGTAAGCAGTGTGGCTGTGGCAGGAGCAGGCACCGGTAATACACCGTGGGCAGTATGTACATGACCACTTCCCACATTCACAGGGGAAACAATGATTTCCTCCGGCTGCAGTTTCTCCATCAGCAGGCAGGTTCCTGTAATATCCGCTACTGCATCCATGGAACCCACTTCATGGAAATGAATTTCTTCCACCGGTTTGCCGTGGGCTTTGGATTCCGCCGCTGCAAGTTCCTGGTATACCGCTTTCACATGGGCTTTTACCTGTTCTGATACCGGGAAAGAATCTACCAGATGGTGGATGTCCGCCAGGGAGTGATGCTCATGGGGGTGGTCATGGTGGGCATGGTCGTGGTCTCCATGATGATGGTCATGGTCTTCATGGGGGTGAGCGCCATGGTCATGCTCCACTTCTCCTTCTTCCACCATACCTTCCCCGGTCTGCACCAGTACATGCATGTGATTGCCGGTGATAGAGGAATTGACCACATTTTCCATCTTTATCTGAATATGATCAGAAAGATGATTCATTGTCTCCAGGTATTCTTTTTTCTGTTCCTCGGTACAAATATCAAATAGTGCAGCGTTGAGCATATCCCCCGCTGCTCCCATATTACATTCCAAATATAATTGTTTCATAGGTTATCTCTCTCCTTATATCGGCACTATTATAGCGTTTTTTTCCGGGATTTTCTACCTTGACTTTTTTCCTGTATTTTTCACTGTTTTCCTTCGTTTTTAAGCTGCCTCCGATACTTTTTTGTGTGAAGCGGCACGTCTTATTGTCCTGGCGGCTTATTGGTTTACATATTTTTTTGTTTGACCTATAAGAATTGACACGAGGGTTGGCTTATGGGTCTATTTTTTCAAGTTGCTTGTTGTACTGACCCATAAGATGTATCCTATGTCGTTACTTATGGGTGAGATTTACTGTAAAAATTGTCATTGCAAGGTCATAAAGCTCTCATAAGCACCTATAACCATTACCACAAAGCTGCTCTTATGGGTCCGGCGTCGAGCCAAATGCGCCAAAAGGACATATAAGAATCTTCACAACTTCATTTTATAGGTAGCCCATCCGTTCACAAATTTTCAGGGACATATAAGAGTCCCAATCGCTTCCATCTTATAGGTTTCCCTTGCGGTAAAATGAGTTACGGACAGTATATTCCGTCGACACACTATGTCCAGTGTGCTAAAATATTTCTCAAAAGAACTTTCAGAAAGGAATCAAGTCATGCCTGCTTACGCTTTTTTTAAAGAACCTCTGGTGACTGTCTACTCGGAGCCAAACACCTTTTTTGCTGATAGACCGGAGAAGAGTGCCATCTCCGATGAAACCTGTTACGGTCAAATCTGCCGGGTGCTGTCGGAGGAGAGTGATTATGCCAAAGTTGTGATGGACATCGGCTATGCGGGGTATGCCCCGAAAGCCCAGTTGCTGCCAATCAGTGAGGAAGATGCTGTGAAGGCATTAAAAAAAGAGCGTTACACCGTTACCGCCGCCTGCGCCGATGTGATGAACATCCCTTCCGTCACCGGAATCCGTCTGCTGACGGTACATGCCGGTGCAATTTTACAGATGCTGCCCTGGGATTCTGCTCAGGAAGTGGCAAACGGCTGGAGTCCTGTGGCATTGTTGGATGGGCGCACCGGCTACATTCCCACAAAATTTCTGGAGGGGATTCGCTACGATGAGACCACTGTATTCCGTTTTGATGGAACGGGAAGTTTCGATGAAGCAGCTGCCGGAGACCCGGGGACAGAACAAGACGCTGTAGAAAGACTCCGCACAACATGTCTGGAAAAATATTGGGATAAGGATGAGATGAAGTTCCGCATGGGACTTTGTGAAGTGGCAAA
>CAKRTZ010000058.1 GCA_934402515.1 uncultured Lachnospiraceae bacterium | reverse complement strand
GCCAGACATACCGCCGAAATTTTGATCGGAAAGAGGGACATTCAACTGTCTGTTGACGAGCATCTGAAAGAGATTAATTTCGGAAAGTGGGAAGGTGTGCGATACCGGGAGACGATGGAAGACTCCAATAGTCCTATCTATAATTTTTTCAAACATCCCGGAGATTACGCGCCGGGAGAGGACGCAGAATCCTTTGAGGAACTGTATGCCAGAACCGGGGAATTTGTAAGAGAAGTACTTCTTCCTTTGGAAAGTAAGTATGAAACCCTGCTGGTGGTTGCCCACGGTGCGCTGAACCGCAGCATTTTAAACCCTATTGCAGGTGTGCCTGTCAGTGATTTCTGGCATTTCCACATGGGAAACTGTGCCACTGCCGTCATTGAATGTAAAGATGGGAACCTAAAACTTTTTGATTACATCGACGAAGAACCGTAAAGCCAATAAACCATATTGACATCCCGCCCCGATTTTACTATAATCGTCCCATAAAACCCTCAGGGTGTGGATTTTTCGATGTTGATAAGGAGCGGTATTTTTTCTGCGTGATAGTAAGATGCTGTCACGCAGCGGCATCTTTTCGCCACATAGTCAATACGACTGTGTGGCATTTTTTTGCGCATACCGCCCGCCCAGGCGGAGAATCCTGCGGGCAGGACTTTATTTGAAAACGAGGAGGAAACAATCAATATGGACCAGACATTTATGAAAGAAAAGAAAATATTCCCGTTAGTACTGTCCATGGCACTGCCCATGGTGTTATCCATGGCATTCAATTCCCTGTATAATATTGTGGACAGTTACTTTGTGGCAAAACTCAGTGAGGACGCCATGACAGCCTTATCCCTGGTGTTCCCGGCGCAGAATCTGATGACTTCCATCGGCGTGGGCTTCGGTGTGGGCATGAATGCCATGATTGCCTTTTATCTGGGAGCCAGGCAACAGGAAAAGGCAGACCAGGCAGCCACCCAGGGACTGGCACTGAGTGCAGTACACGGAATCCTGCTGATGATGGTGAGTCTCCTTGCCATGCCTGCCTTTTTGGGAGCCTTTACCCAGAATGAAAACGTGATTCAGCTGGGGTTAGACTATGCCAATATCGTCTTTGTCTTTGCAGTGGCAGTCACTCTGGGCATTGCCTATGAGAAAATTTTCCAGGCGGTGGGCAGAATGAAGGAAACCATGTTCTGCATGGTCATTGGATTTGTGACCAACATTGTATTAGACCCTCTTTTAATCTTCGGCATCGGCTTTTTCCCCAGAATGGGAATCAAAGGGGCTGCGGTTGCCACAGGAGCGGGGCAGGTGCTGACCCTCCTTGCCTATGTGATTTTAGACCGGGTAAAACCTTTGCCGGTGGCGATCAGCCGGAAAAGCCTGGGAGTCAGCCGGGACATCTGGGGCAAGATGTACGGCATTGGTATCCCTGCGACTCTGAATATGGCATTACCTTCCTTGTTAATCTCTGCCCTGAACGGAATTCTCTCCGGTTTTTCCCAGACCTATGTGTTGGTGTTGGGCGTGTACTATAAATTACAGACCTTTATTTATCTGCCTGCCAACGGCATCATCCAGGGCATCCGACCCTTGATCGGCTACAACTACGGTGCCGGGGAAAAGAGACGGGTGGAAAAAATTTACCAGTTGACCCTGGCACTGACCATGGGCATCATGGCACTGGGAACGGTGTGCTGCTGGTTACTTCCGGCGCAGCTTATCGGACTTTTCACAGAGAATCCTGATACCATTGCCATCGGTGTGACTGCTTTGCATATAATCAGCTTAGGCTTTGCCGTATCTGCGGTATCCGTCACCTGTGCCGGTGCACTGGAGGCGTTGGGGGAGGGGATGCCTTCTCTGGTGGTTTCCCTCATGCGTTATGTGGTGGTGATTATTCCAGCAGCTTATCTGTTAAGCCGCAAGGTAGGCGTTACCGGCGTCTGGTGGGCGTTTGTCATCACAGAGATTACCGCCGCTCTGGTATCCTTTTTCCTCTACCGCCATATTTGGAGACGGGCTTATAAAAAGCTGTAGTGGGCATTTTCTCTTATTATGAAACAGTGCCTTATTATGAAACAGTCTAAAAATCACTTGTCTTCCCAGAATCACCTATGTTAAGATACTGACAAAGCATATTTCTTATGAATTCTCTGGTCTTAAACCGTCTATCATCTATTTCATATCAGAAGTCTATGCTTTTCCCATCTAAACCAAGAAAGGCGGAGGCAACTGACATGGAAAAGGAAGCCTCCGAAAAAGGAGACAAAAAATGAATACGAGTACGAAACAAAAGGAGGAAACTTCTGTAAACCGAAACTATAAGGACACCATTTTCCGGTGGCTGTTTTCCGATAAGGAAAATTTGTTGTCCTTGTATAATGCAATCTCAGGAAAACACTACGAAGACCCGGATGCATTGACGATTGTAACCTTGAAAAATGCTGTTTACATGGGCATGAAGAATGATATCGCCTTTGTGTTGGAAACAGGGCTGTATTTGTACGAACACCAGTCCACCTACAATCCGAACATTCCCCTGCGGGATTTGTTTTATATTGCCAGTGAATACCAGGCGATGGTGGATCAGAAATCATTGTATTCTTCGGCAGTCCAGAAAATTCCCACACCAAAGTTTCTCGTATTTTACAACGGTGCGGACAAAGAGGTTGCGGACAGAGAAATACTGAAACTATCCACAGCCTACGAAAATCCGACCAGTGAACCGGATCTGGAATTAAAGGTCACGATGCTCAACATCAACATCGGACACAACAAGGACCTGCTGGAGAAGTGCCGGACTCTCGGCGAATATGCCCAGTATGTGGACAGAGTCCGGAAATATGCAGCGCAGATGGAGTTAAATGATGCGGTAGAACAGGCAATCACTGAGTGCATCCAGGAAGGAATCTTATCAGAATTCCTGCAGCAGAACCGTGCGGAGGTTTATAAGGTGAGTATTTTTGAATATGACAAAGAAAAGGAAGAAAAGAAGCTGCGAAAAGCCGAATATGAGCATGGACTTGAAGAAGGAATCACCATTGGCAAGCAGGCTGGCAGGGAGGAAGGAATCACCATCGGCAAAGAATCTGGCAGACAGGAAGGAATCACCATCGGAAAGGAAGCTGGCGTAGCCGAACTCATTACGAAAATGTATAAAAACGGATTTACAGTGGAACAGATATCCACCGCGATAGATAAAAGCGTGGAAGAAATAAAAGAAATCCTTACTGGAGACGCTATCTGATTTCACGCGTCGGACTAACACAGGACATACCCCTATTCATCCCAGGATGAGTGGGGGATTTTTTATGTACCCCCATCTCTAAAACTCTCCGATCTGGTGCAAAATTAGAAAAGAAAGCAGGAATGATAGGATATGGAGAAGGAGATACAGACGTAATCCGGGCATTTCCAGAAATCCATCGTGGTCTTTGCGGAAAAGGTGAAGGATGTGATTGGCAGCGTGGAGGAGTCTTCCCAGATTGTGGCAGAAAGCTCGGAACAGATCTCCGGTGCTTCCCAGAATCTGGCAGAGAGCGCCACGAACCAGGCACAGAGCGTGTCCATGCTCTTAGAGGAAAATGAACAGGTGGTGGAGATGATCCAGTCTACCGCAAAGGGGATGCAGGGCATCCATGAACTGACGGATACCGCAGGGCGGCGTGTCCTGGAAGAAAAGCAGAAGATGGCAGAGGTGCTTGCTTCCATGGAGGAGATCAAGAGCCGCTCGGAAGAGATCAAAAACATCATCGGCACCATGGATCAGATCGCCGGGCAGACGAACCTTCTGGCACTCAACGCCTCCATCGAGGCAGCACGTGCAGGAAGCATGGGTGCGGGCTTTGCGGTGGTGGCAGGGGAGGTGGCAAACCTTGCCGACCAGTCCCAGGCAGCGTCCCAGAGCATCGCGGAGCTGATCTGGAGCACCATTGACATGGTGAAGGAAGGGGATACCAAGGTGCGGGAAACAGTAGCACATCTTGAGGAGATCATTGCCATCAGCCGGGACATCATCCATAACGTTGAGACGGTCTTTGCGGGAACCCGGACAGAAACGGAAGCCATTGCCCGGATCCGGGAGGGAGTCAATGACATCTCCAACATGGTGCTGACCAGTTCCGCAGCCTCCCAGGCAAATAAAAGATACGGTTTTTTCCGATTTTTGGGTTTTGTCATTTGCTATAGGAAAAGGCGCTGCCTGCCAGGCAGGGGCGCCTTTTCCTATGTGCAGAATTGCCAGAAAATGCAGCTGACCTATAAGCACTGTAGGATCGTGTGTCTTATAGGTCATTTTTTGCTCTTTTTTATCTTTGAAAGGAAAATCCAACCTATAAGAGGGCATGTGCATGGTATTTGGTAGGTTGAAAAAGCGGGAAAATGACGAAAAGGAACCTATAAAAAGCTGCATAGGTGTTCTCTTATAGGTCCAGCCTGCCTATGCGGCCTGAAAAGGAACCTATAAGAATGCAAAGCGATAAGTGCTTATAGGTAATGTTGCAGGCAAAGAGGGAACGTGCCGGAGTGAAAAAATGAAAGTGGATGTGGATAAAGAGAGAAATCAGCAGAGAGAGGAAGAAAAGCCCTACTTGAAAATACCCCTGTTTCAGTGTAAAATAAATGGGATTAAAAAATGAGGAGCAAAACTATGGCACTGACGAAGAAACCTGTCACCGGAATGAAGGATGTAATGCCGGCAGAAATGCAGATTCGGGATTATGTAATCCGTGTGATTAAAGAAACCTATGCGAAGTTCGGATTCACTTCCATGGAGACTCCCTGTGTGGAGCACATTGAGAATCTGACCAGCAAGCAGGGTGGAGACAACGAGAAACTGATTTTTAAGATTTTAAAGCGTGGAGAGAAGTTAAATCTGGAGACAGCCCAGACAGAGGCAGATTTGGTTGATGGAGGCTTACGCTACGATTTGACAGTTCCGCTAGTACGGTATTATTCCAATCATGCCAACGAACTGCCCTCACCCTTTAAAGCATTGCAGATTGGCAACGTATGGCGTGCAGACCGTCCCCAGAAAGGACGCTACCGCCAGTTCATGCAGTGTGATATTGATATTCTGGGAGAACCCTCCAACCTGGCGGAGATTGAGTTGATTCTGGCGACCACCACCACGTTGGGCAAGCTGGGATTCCATGATTTTCAGATTAAAATCAACGACCGCCGTATGTTAAAGGCAATGGCTGCCTATAGCGGTTTCCCGGAGGAGCAGTATGACAGCGTATTCATCACGCTGGATAAGATGGACAAGATCGGCATGGATGGCGTGGCAGCCGAGTTAAAGGAAAACGGCTTTGCCCAGGAATCCATTGACAAATATCTGTCACTGTTTCACGGCGTAGAGGCAGCAGAGGACGGCGTGGCATACCTCATCGATGTGCTGGGCGGGTATCTGGATGAGGCAGTTGCCAACAACTTAAAAGAAATCCGTGCATCCGTGGGTGCGGTAAAGTCCTCTGATTTTGAACTGGTCTTTGACCCTACCTTAGTCCGTGGCATGAGTTACTATACCGGCACCATTTTTGAGATTGCCATGCCCCAGCTGGGCATTGCCTGCGGAGGCGGTGGCAGATACGATAAGATGGTAGGCAAATTTACCGGCAACGATGTCCCTGCCTGTGGTTTTTCCATCGGCTTTGAACGCATTATTCTCCTTCTTATGGAGAGTGGTTTCCAGGTTCCCGGCATCGCCGACAGAAAGGTATATTTGCTGGAAAAAGGATTATCCACAGACCAGATGTGCGATGTGATTGCCAGAGCGCAGGCTGAGCGTGAGGAAGGCAGGCAGATTCTCATCGTCCGCATGAACAAAAACAAAAAGTTCCAGAAGGAACAGCTGGAGGCAAATGGCTACCACCAGTTTGAAGAAATTTATAAAAATCCGCTGAAATAAGCGTGGGAGGCAGATAAATGGCAGAGTCAATGCAGGGTTTAAAGAGAACCCACAGATGTACGGAGGTTTCCATCGCCAATGAGGGACAGAAAGTCACCGTCATGGGATGGGTACAGAAACAGAGAAATAAGGGCGGAATCGTGTTCGTTGATTTAAGAGACCGTTCCGGCATTTTACAGATTATTTTTGAGGAGAGCGACTGCGGAGCAGAGAACTTTGCAAAAGCAGAAAGGCTCAGAAGTGAGTATGTCATCGCCGTGGTTGGTACGGTAACAAAACGTTCCGGTGCCACCAATGAGAATTTAAAGACCGGCGATATCGAAGTGAGAGCGGAGAGCATCCGTATTCTGGCAGAGGCACAGACCCCTCCTTTCCCCATCGAGGCAGACAGCAAGACCAAAGAGGATATCCGGTTGAAATACCGTTATCTGGACTTGCGTCGTCCCGACATTCAGGCAAAACTCTTACTTCGCAGCAAAATTGCCACAGAGATGCGTGCGTTTATGGCAAAGGAAGGTTTCGTGGAAATCGAGACTCCTATTCTTTGCAAATCAACCCCGGAGGGAGCAAGAGACTATCTGGTGCCCAGCCGTGTTCATCCCGGCAATTTCTACGCACTGCCCCAGTCTCCCCAGCTGTTTAAGCAGTTACTGATGTGCTCCGGCTATGACCGTTATTTCCAGATTGCAAGATGTTTCCGTGATGAGGATCTGCGTGCAGACCGTCAGCCGGAATTTACCCAGGCAGATATGGAGTTATCCTTCGTGGACGTGGAGGATGTACTGGAAGTCAACGAGCGTCTCATCCAGCATGTGTGCAAGGAGGCAATCGGTTTGGAGGTACAGCTGCCCCTGCCCCGCATGAAATGGATTGATGCCATGAACCGTTACGGCTCTGACAAACCGGATACCCGTTTCGGCATGGAATTACAGGATGTTTCCGATGTGGTAAAAGGCTGTGGTTTCGGCGTATTTACCGGTGCACTGGAGAACGGCGGCTCTGTCCGCGGCTTAAATGTCAAGGGACAGGCAACCATGCCCCGTAAGAAAATTGATGCCCTGGTGGATATGGCAAAGGGCAGCGGTGCCAAAGGTCTGGCATATCTGGCAATCGAGGAGGATGGCACCTACAAATCTTCTTTCGCCAAATTTATGACACCGGACGAATTAGAAGCTTTAGTAAAAGCAATGGACGGCGAGAAGGGCGATTTACTCCTCTTTGCAGCCGATAAAAATACCATCGTATGGAACGTACTGGGACAGCTGCGTCTGGAACTGGGCAGGCAGTTAAATCTCTACGACCCGAAACAGTTTAACTTCCTGTGGGTAACCGAGTTCCCCTTACTGGAGTGGAGTGATGAGGAAAACCGCTTTATGGCGATGCATCATCCCTTTACCATGCCCATGGAGGAGGACTGGCAGTATATTGATTCCGATCCCGGACGTGTCCGTGCAAAGGCTTACGATATCGTATTAAATGGCGTAGAGCTGGGTGGCGGTTCTGTCCGTATCCATCAGGATGACATCCAGGAGAAGATGTTTGAGGTTCTGGGCTTCACCAAGGAAAGGGCATGGGAACAGTTCGGCTTCCTTCTCAGCGCTTTTCAGTATGGAGTACCCCCTCACGCTGGACTGGCTTATGGTCTTGACCGTTTCGTTATGTTACTCACCGGAGCAGACAGCATCCGCGAAGTCATTGCCTTCCCGAAGGTAAAGGATGCCTCCGATATGATGAGTGAGGCGCCCAATGTGGTGGACGAGAAACAGTTAGAGGAACTGGGAATCGCCATCCGCCCCGAAGTACAGGAGTAATCTATGAAATTCATACCCATGACAGATAAAACCTGTGAGCCCGCCGTGTTGAAAGCAGATTTTGACACGGCGAAGGCTTTCGCCAAGGCAAAGGTGGGAGAGCAGTGTTTCTTCTACCCCGCAGGGCTGTGCAAGCGCTCCTATGTCCCATACGAAAGTGTGGTCTGGGCGTTTCGCAGACAGGAGGAAATGTCCAAGGCAGGACAGGCATTCACAGTCAACAAGCTGGTGCTGGTAACCGGGGACAAAAAGCAGCTGGAGTTCATCATCCACAAGGATGGTGCCCAGTATTGCTTTGATAAATTAAAAGAAAAAAATCCCGGCGTAGACATCGGCTACGAGAAAGATAAAGAAGAAAAATATTTATGAAGTGTCCTTATTGCGGAGGAAATCTGACCTTAGAGATGGAGGTCTGTCCTCACTGTGGAAAGAAAAACATACAGGCAAAAGAGCATATAGCCGCGAGGAAACATTACCAGGCAGACTATGAGGCGACACGGGATGAAGTGGAGCGCACCAACAAAAGAATGTCTGGTTATGCAGTGCGCGGCATTTTGATTGCCATTTTGACGGTGACCCTGGTGGCACTGATTTTCGTCTCTGCCAACGTGGAGCGGAGTTACTATGAGAAAAAGCAGGCGTATGCGGTAGACCATTATGAGGAAATCCTTCCCCGGATGTTAGAGTTGTGGGAGGAGGAACAGTATTACCAGTTTTACAGTTACTGCGACAGCTATCACCTCACGGGCTGGACGGCATCCGACCAGCCTTATCTGAAATGGATGCCTCTGATGACGGCGGCAAGCTGCTATGAATTTTCCCTGAATCATCTGGACGAGTACCTGACGGCAGAAGATGTGTACAAACGGAACCAGGCACTGGAGGATTTGTGTGCAATTCTGGCGGAATTTTACAGCCCGAAACATTTAGGAACCTATGCCAGCATCGGCGGCGCCCTGGATGAAGAACTGACCATGCCCTATATCGAAGAAATCTACGACCACATGGACCTGGTGTTACAGACCTATCTGGGTTTGTCAACGGAGGAGGCAGCATCCCTGCGGACGCTGGATGAATCCGGGATGCTCCTTCTGATGGAAGAAAGGAGTGGCAATGAGCAGTAAGAAAATGCGTATGGTGACCTGTGGCTCCTGTGGAGCCGCCTTTGACAGAAAACTTCCTGCCTGTCCCTACTGTGGAGCCACCAATCTCTGGGGCAATGAGCGGAAGTACATGGAAGGGCTGGAGGAGACCAGGAAGAACCTTGGGGAATTACCCCAGGGAAGAAAGCGGGCACTCCGTCTGGTGTGGAAACGGGAGATTCTTGTGATGGCAGGAATTGTCCTGGCAGTGTGCCTGCTGTTAGGAGGACTCTATCTTTACAGTAACCATGAGGAACAGATAAAAACAACCCAGTTAAAGGAAGCAATCTTAAATGACATGTAAATATTGCGGGGGCGAGCTTAGCCCGGAAGATGTGCGTTGTCCCCATTGTAACAGGAAAAATACCTTCGCCGCGGTGCATCGGGCAGGCATGAAACATTACCAGGCAGCCTACGGGGAGACCAAAGAACAGGTACAAAGGAAAACCACTGCGTTTCAGACCAGAACCCTCTGGATTCTCCTAGCAGCGGTGGTGTGTGGCGGTTTTATCTTGTGGATGCTCTGGGGAGCCTTCCGGGACGACCGGCAGCAGGCGTCAGTCAATGCGGGAAACCGAAAAAACTACGATGAGATTGTGGCACAGATGGAGGCGTATCTCACCGCAGGAGATTACAGTGGACTGACCCAGTATTCCCAGGAAAAGAAACTGTTGGATGACAAGGGCGTGTTCAAGGCTTATTATCCCGTTCTCTATGCGGCGCGGTTTTATGCCAGCGTGGAGCGTGATATTGAGACGGACAGGGAACACTACCTGGATGAGACAGACAGCAGTATGGACTATCTGGAAATTCTCTGTTCGGATTTGGATTCCTTTTATGATGCCACCTATCTGAACGACTACGAAGAGATTGAAGGGGCAGTGAACGAGGAAAACCAGACCGTCCTGGAAACCATGAAAGTGGATATGGGTGAACTGTTACAGGAAAAGCTGGGGATTTCCAAAGAAACCACAGCAGACTTTGAGGAACTCACCGGTGCAAGGAGAGAACAAATCCTTCGGGAAGAATTGGGACAGACAGATGAAAAAGCAGGAGAATAAGTTCATTTTATATGGCATGGATGCCTTGATTGTGGTGCTGGTGCTTTTGTGTTTTATGGGAGTGTTTGTCATGGCAGGCAACTGGCTGGAGCGCAACGGGACGCAGATGAGCACCAACAAAATGCTGGAATGGGTGCTAAATGAAGATTACACGAAAACCCTCTATTACACCCACCGGGATGAACCGAAAAACTTTAAAGAGAACGGGGATTTACAGGAGGTCTATGCCCTATCCCATTACTTTGAGGGAGCGTTTTATGAGAGAGTCTACCGGGAGGAAATGAACCAGACCGATGGAGAGGCTTACGAGAAAGCGGCGCTGAAGGTTTCCTACTATGAACAGTTACAGGAGCAGTCCCTTGAAAAAATGGGAGAGCTTGCCCCGGTGAAAGAGAAGATTGACCGTGTGGTAGCGGGAGAAGAAATTTATAGAAAGTAATATGAAAAGAGTGAACGTTTTTGGCGTTCACTCTTTTTTGCAGAGGTCTAATCCTCTGTTGTTTCCTTTTCGTCATGACTGGAATGTTGAGAATCCGTTGCGTCGTCATCGGTTTTGGTTTCCGGTTCCGGCAAAGTTAATTTCACCTGAACAATCCGGTTATTCTGGATACTCATCACTTTCAGGACGGTTCCGTCTTCCAGAACCACTACCTCCTGATTTTCAGGAAAACGGTCTAAGGCTTCGATGATCAGACCACCGATGGAATCATAGTCTTCGGAATCGAAATCTGTACCCAGACGGTCATTGATATCGTTGAGATTCATGCCGCCTTCCACCAGCCAGGTGCGGGGTTCACCCTCCACAGGCTGAATCTGCATTTTCTCGTCCTCATCGTACTCGTCCCGGATTTCACCCACGATTTCCTCCAGCAAATCTTCCAGGGTAATCATGCCCACGGTGGCACCGTACTCGTTTAACACGAACACCACGTTGGTGCTTTCCTCCCGGAGTTCATCCAGTAAGTCGGAAGTCTTTTTGTATTCATAAGTATAGTAGGCGCGGCGTAACAGGTTGTTTTCCCGGATGTTGAAACTGCGCTTGTCAGTGACTAAAAGGAAATCCTTGACATTAATCAGACCGATGATATTATCCTCGGAATCTTCATAGATGGGAATTCGGGTGTACATGGATTCCTTAAACAGATTAAACACCTGCTTGTAGGAACTGTTAATGTCCGCACTGACCATGTTAATGCGGGGAATCATAATATCCTTTGCTACCGCATCGTTGAAATCAAAGATATTGTAAATGATCTTCTTTTCCTCAGACTCAATGACACCGTCCTCATGGCTCACATCCAGATAGGTGCGCAGCTCGTTTTCTGTTATTTGGTTTTTGTTGGCATCCGGATCAATGCGGAACAGTTTGAAAATCAAATGGGACAGTCCATCCACCACGAAAATAATGGGGGTCAGTACCCACATCAGGGACTGGATCATGGAGGAGTAGGCAAGGGAAAGTTTTTCTGCGTTGATCATTGCCCAGTTTTTCGGTACAATCTCACCGAACAGCAGCACCAGCAAGGTCAATATACCAGTGGTAATGCCCACGGCGTAACTTCCGAGCACCCGGATCGTCAAAGAGGTTGCAAGGGAGGAGGCGGAGATATTCACAATGTTATTTCCTATTAAAACGGTACTCAGCATTTTGCTGTGCTTTTCGTGAATGGAAAGAACGCGGGACGCCCGCTTATCACCCTCCTCGGCAAGGGCACGGATTCGTATGAGATTCACCGTGGTTAATGCCGTTTCAGCAGAAGAAAAGAATCCTGATAAGAATAACAGGACAATCAGAATACAGATTTGTATGACACCAGTGGTATCCAAAATTTGTTCACTCCTTGTAAAAAATTAGTTGATTTCAACTATACAATATGCGCAAACTCTTGTCAAGTTTGGAACCGGGGATGAATATACATGTAAAAACAGAATGGACAGGATAGAGATGAGGAAAGGAATCAGTTTACTGAAAGGATTATTTGGGGGATATGCGCTTACCATCGGTCTGCTCCTGCTGCTGACACTTCTGGTATACCGTTTTCATATGCCGGAGACCGGTGTCCATGTGGGTATCTGTGCCATCTATGTGCTGGCATGCTTTCTGGCAGGGCTTCTGTGTGGCAGACAGGTGGTAAACAGGCGTTTCCTTTGGGGAATGTTGGCGGGAGGGCTTTACTTCTCTGTTTTATTTCTGGCATCCCTGATTGCAGGACATCAGGTGACGGAGGAGGCACCAAGAACCTTGCTGGTACTTTTTCTTTGCACCATGAGTGGAATGTTTGGAGGAATGGTCTCATAAAAAAATGCTTTTCATAGCGCAGAAACTATGCTATACTACTAAAAGCTATTGATAAATAGCGGTAGAAACGGATAAGAAATTCGATAAGAAATAAGGAGCTGTTTAGTTATGAAACACATCAAGACATTAAACACCAGAAATTTAAAAGAATCCATGAAAAAAGGTGGATGCGGCGAGTGCCAGACTTCTTGTCAGTCTGCATGTAAGACTTCCTGTACTGTAGGAAATCAGAGCTGTGAGAAAGTAAAATAAGAAAAGAGAGTTGTATTTACTTCTTATTTAAGCAGCGATTTTTAAGTCGCTGCTTACTTTGCGTAAA
>CAKRTZ010000057.1 GCA_934402515.1 uncultured Lachnospiraceae bacterium | reverse complement strand
GGCTGCGTGGCCCAGGAGATTACAAAGCAGCTGGATCCTGATGTGATTTACCGTACCTGGGATGAGATGATACAAACTAAGTCATTTGTTTAAGAAGATAAACAGCTTTGAAGGAATTTTCTTCCCGATAGGCTGATCAGAAAAGAGGAGTAACATGTGCGGAATTGCCGGTTTTTTTGACAAAAATATAGATGCACACAAAACGATCAAGGCCATGACAGACCGGATGATTTATCGTGGCCCGGATGCGGAGGGCTTTTGGATCGACGAAAACAGTGGGTTGACGCTGGGACACCGCCGTCTGTCTATCCTTGATTTATCCGAGAACGGTGCACAGCCCATGCATTCCACCAGCGGAAGGTTCGTGATTGCCTATAACGGAGAGATCTATAATGCCGCGCAGATACGGGAGAAAGTACTGGCGGTGGAGCCACAGCTGCATTTCCGTGGAACCTCGGACACAGAGGTGATTCTGGAAGCTTTTGAGGTATTGGGACTGCAACAGACCCTTTCCATGATGAAGGGAATGTTTGCTGTGGCGCTGTACGACCGCCGGGAAAAGACTTTTTTTCTCACCAGGGACCGTGCCGGAGAAAAGCCGGTTTACTATGGCTTTGTAAATGGACATTTCGTATTTGGTTCAGAAGTTGCAGTATTAAAAGAATATCCGGGGTTCCGGAAGCATATGGAGATTGACCGCACTGCCTTACAGGAATTCATGCGATATGGATTTATCCCGGCACCTCTATCCATTTATGAAGGAATTTATAAATTGCTGCCCGGTACACTGCTCACCATGAAAGCACCTTTTCAACAGTTCGAGATTACAACTTACTGGTCTATGGCGCAGGCAGCAGAGCAGGGAATGCAGCATCCTTTTTCGGGCAGCTTTCAGGAGGCTTGCGACGAACTGGAACATCTGCTCACGGAATCCATCCGCAGCCAGATGATTTCTGATGTGCCCATTGGTGCATTTTTGTCCGGAGGAATCGACAGCCCGTTGATTGTTTCTTTGATGCAGAAAATCTCCGATACACCGGTGAAGACCTTTACCATTGGCTTTGAGGACAAAAAGTATAATGAGGCACAGTTTGCCAAGGAGATCGCAGCCCATTTGGGAACTTCCCATACAGAAAAATATGTGTCCGAACAGGATTTAATTGAGGTGATCCCTAAGCTGACCCAGATTTATTCAGAGCCTTTTGCAGATTCCTCTCAGATTCCCACCTATCTGGTGAGCAAGCTGGCGCGCAGCCGGGTTACGGTTTCCTTAAGCGGAGATGCCGGAGATGAACTGTTTTGTGGCTACAACACTTATGATAAAATCAATAATCTTTATTACAAAGTCAATCGGATACCCTACACTCTTCGAAAAGTGGCAGGCGCGATGTGCGAGAAACTTCCCTATGGAAAGACAGACAAGGGGTATCGAATCGCCCGCACTTTGCAGGAAAAGGACATTTATGGAATGCATGAAGCAGTCTGCTACCATACCAGTTATCTGGGGGAACATGTGGTGGAAGGCGCTGCGGCCTGGACGGGTGTAATGCCCTGGGAAAATTCTGGAATATCCGGAAAAAGTGGAAAAATGGATAACCGGTCTGCGATGTTGTTAAAAGACATGCAGACCTACCACCCGGATGATATCCTGGTGAAAGTGGATCGTGCCGGAATGGCCGTTTCTCTGGAAAACCGTGTTCCTATGTTGGACAAAGATGTCATGGAGTTTGCATGGTCTCTTCCTATTAAATATAAAAATGAGAATGGAGTATCAAAACGGATTTTAAAAGAAATTCTATACCAGTATGTCCCAAAGGAAATGCTGGACCGCCCGAAGAAGGGCTTTTCCGTACCTCTGGTTCGATGGCTGCAGGAGGGAAGTAGCGGAGAGTGGGCAAAAGAAATGATTCAGGGCAGTCATCTGGTTAGGGATCAATATCTGAACCGGGATGTAGTGAATGCACTTTGGAAAAATTTTAAAGCAGGGAAAACCGATGCCCAGATGATTTGGGAGATTCTGATGGCAGAACAGTGGTACCGGTCAGAGAGGTAGTTGTCAGCATGACTCGGGATGTGTTAGACTGAAAGAGATCTTTACCACATAAGATAAAGAGAATTTGGTATCGTGAGATACCCATGAGGAGGGAAACAAATGAAATGTAGTAACTGTGGCATGGACCTGGAGGATGGTGCAGTCTTCTGCCCCTACTGCGGCAGCAAAATGGAAGAATCCGCCGGAGCAAACAACGCAGCGACAGAGGAGACACCTGCAACAGGGGAAATTCCTGTAACGGAGGAGATACCCGCGCAGCCGGAAGCTTCATTCGTGGCACCGGATCCTGTTGTTTACGATCAGAAGGATTCTGCAACTCCGAAGAAAAAGAAGATCGGAACTATTGTAATCGGCATTGTGATCGCACTTCTGGCAGTGGTGATCATAATTCTGTTGGTGTTGTTTGGAGGTAAACTTTTTTCCGGGAAGGAAAAAAAGACGTCCGATGAAGTAAAATATGTAAGATATGCAAAGGATGATGTCTTTTATCTGATGGATAAGGACAAGAAAAAGCCTATGGAGTTAGGCGATGTTTCTCGAGATCTGGAGAACGAAGATCTGTATCAGAATACGCGGTATTGGGGCGGTGCGACCTACTCTTCTGATTTCTTCTATACAGAAGATGGAAAGGGACTGTACTTTATTCTGGAGGATGATCTCTATTTTAAAAACCTGAAAAAGCCTGGGGAAGAGGCAGAACGCATTGAAAAGGATGTTCAGAATTTTTATATCGTAGATAATGACACCCTGGTTTATGTCAAAGGTGATGACCGTCGCCTTTATGTCAGCAAAAAGGGCACGGCAGAAAAGGTCGACAAAGAGATTGGCTGGGAAGTGAAAATCAGTGACGATCATAAGAGTGTCTTCTATAATAAAACGAATGATGATGATACCTATGACTGCTATTATCTGAATCTGAAAGATTTGTCTACAGAGCGTATTTTGAAAAATGTAGAAAACTACAGTTTTGACGATCTGAACAATATCATATTCACAAAAGATGATAAATTATGCGTGCTGAAGAATCTCACGGATGAAGAGAAAATCGCGTCAGACTGTGCAGATTACAGTACCTATTACGATGATAATGGTAATTTTCAGATTGTGTACGTTGTCAGCGATGGTGAGAGTTCTATACCTTTGTATGATTTTGTAGAGGATGATCTTGCTTTGGAAGATGCCAAGATGGAAGAGCCCCAGATGGAAAATTATACCACCGTTGAACAGGTGGAAGACTGGTGGGGCGATGTCTATGATAGGGAAGTTACCGATTACGATGCCTATTATGATGCATTAGATGCCTACTATGAAAAAGAGAACCGTGATTATTGCCGTGATGCATTAAAGGAGGACACAATCGATCTTTCCGAGGGAACTCTCTATACCTATGATGTAAAATCCGGTGAAAGCACAGAAATCATGAAGGCATGTTTCCAGGGCTATGTGGATTATCAGTTGGTATCCTATGTGGATCCGGAGGATCTGCCTACCTATAAGTTCTCTGAACTGGTAGAAAATGACAAAGTGTGGGATCTTTATACTGATATTTATGATGAAATAGACCGTTACAGCAAATATATGTTGATTTCCGATAACCAGACTGCGGAACTGGACATTGATCCGGAGGAATACAGTGGGGCATCCATTTACTCATACGGTGACAGCCAGAATGCCATTCTGAAGTTGAGACAGCAGGAGGCGGACGACGACGATATTTCTCTGTATACAGTGGCTTCTATCAGCTTAAAAGGAAAAAACATGGGTGAGTATACGGTGATCGACACCGATACAACCAACACCATTTACACCTATATGGACAGCAAAGGTAAAAATCTCTACTATTTCAAAGATCTTGATGGAAATGTAGGGGATCTGTACAGAGATGGTGAAAAGGTTGCAAAGAATGTTTCCCAGCTTTTGGATGAAGTAAACGGTAAACTGCTTTACGCCGGAGATGTTGATTCAGAACATAACGAATTTGAATTGTACCTGGATGGCGAGCGTATTGCCAGGGATGCAGGTTATCTGTGGGGTGATTGTTACTATTATCTCACCGAAAAGGGTGATATTTATTACGCCACCGATGTGACTGTGGATGATGGTGTATGTGACTTCAAGGTTAACTATTATAATGGAAAAGAGTCCACTACCGTGCTGGAAGATGTGGCAACCTTCCTGATCGTGGATGACAGTCATATGTTCTATCTCACTGATTACAGCAGCCGCCGCTGCAAAGGAACCTTAATGTTCTATAATGGAAGGAAATCGACACAGATAGATGAGGATGTTGCTGCGATTTCCGCATATTATTAAGAAGCGGAGCAAGAGGGCAAGTGATAACATCATAGAATAAATACACAAGGGCGCAGCCACAAGACGTGGCCGCGCCCTTGCTGCTTTTTCAGACATGAAATGAGAAGTGACGAAAGAAGTGCCTTTTAGAGATGCCCTTTATATGACTTTGGCCGGCATCCCTGATATATTTCTAAACCCTGCTCTCGTTGAGGCAGAGTGAGAAAATGAAAAGGTTCCATTCGCAGCGTAATCGCTTCGGATTTTGATCGAACCAGATTTCCGGAACTGGTTTTGTGAATACATTGCTCAACATACTGCTGATTGTGCTCATAAGGTGCCTGAGCCCAATGCACCAGATCTTGAGATTCACAAGTAAAGTAAGAAGACATGAGTTCCAGATATGGGGAGCCAGCTTCAAGTAACTGTGTTGGTTTGTACTTTGGCCGGGAAAGATGTCGAAGATAGGAATCAATTGCCTCCTTCTCCTGAAGCAACTCATCAACTCTCAGGGTGAGGTACTTTTGAACAACTAACTGCTCAGCAAATGCCCGTTTCAATTCTTTCTCAAGTTCTTCGCATCTTTCAGATAAAATTCTACTGATTGAAATAGAGATCCCTCCTGTTCAGAGTAATACGGAATATTAAAGAATATAGATATGATATAGATGAAGATAACCTTCTCTTTTATTCAACCATAAAATTCGGTAAATGTCACGCATAATTTGCATAAATTTACAAAAAGGTGAATTTCGTAAATTAAATTTATATAAAAAGTACATATGTCTCAAACTGTAAGTGAATTTAATAACATACAAGAAAAAAAGTTCCAAAAATTTCCTCCCGTGTGACCGTGGTGTGACCAACGAGATTTACAATATGTAATAAGGATTGAGAAATGAACATAAAACGGTAAAACAGTAAGAGAAAGGGAGAGAAATTTAAAATGAGAAAAAAGGTTAACAGCAGTAAAGTAATGAAAAGCATTTCCTTTGCACTGGCAGTGATGGTTGCGGGGACGACCATTATGCCTATGAGCGTAGAGGCTGTGGATGACCATGGTTATGGTTATGTGGATGAGAACAAGCAGCAGTATAACGATACAGAGAAATCCAATAATGCAGATGCAGAGGCTATGACGGATGCTGCAAATCAGGCGAAAGAGGCAGCGAAGAAGGCATCTGACTTGTTAGATGATGTGAACAAGGAATTGGATGCAGCCAAGGATGCGGTGGAAGAAATCCAGGCACCGGAGCAGAAGGACGGAGAGGGGAATGTCATCAAGGATGCGGTAAATTTACCAGAGGATGCAACCAAGGCGGCTGAAAAAGCAAAGACGGCAGCAGATGATGCAGCAGCTAAGGCGGAAAATGTTAATGACGCAACAAATGAATTGAAAGATAAGACAAATGCTTATAATGAAAAAGTTGCAGAAGACCAGGCCCAAATTGATGCGGAAGTAAAAGCAGTGGACGGCACACTGACTGTAACGGTTACTGATGAAAATAACCAGGAGCAGACGAAAGCACTGGATGAATATGTAGAGGAAAAGAAAAGTGCGGCAGAGGCAGCCAAGGATGCAGCCCACAAAGCTCTGGGAGAGGCGCTTGCCATCGATGCAGATGAGGCGACCCAGGAAGTGAAAGATAAAGCAACCGAAGTGACCAAAGCAGCAGAGGAGGCAAAAGCCGCAGCTGATGCAGCCGAAAAGGAATACAAGGAGGCAGAGGATACCTACCAGAAATCCATTACTACCTATAATTATTATGCGATGATGTATAGACTTCCATTGTATGGTGAAACAGATATTACTTATGGCGAGGACGATTTAAAGAAAGCTGGCATTACCCAGAACCAGAAAGAAACCAAAGAAGAACTGGAAGACAAGAAACAGGAAATTCTGGATACAAATCTGACCGACCTTAAAACCACTATTGATCATCAGGCAGACACCATCAAGGATTTAAGCGAGACAGTAGATGCGGCGCAAAAGGCTGCAGTAGAAGCCCAGGAGGTTGCTGACAAACTGGTAAATGGGGAAAAGGATACAGAAACCACAACCGAAACCAAGGGGTTGAAAGATTATGTGGAGGATGCGAACAAGGCATATACAGAAGTAGCCGACCATTATGTAGCCCCGGCCAAAGAGCAGGAGGAGACTGCAAAGAAAGCATTAGATCAGGCAAAAGATGAGCAGGAGACGGTAAACGCAGAGCAAAATGCAATCATCAAAGAGCAGGAGATACTCAAGGGACAGGAACAGGAAAAAGTTACCGCAAAGGCGGCAGAAAAGAATAATATTTTAAATAGCAATGTTTACAAAAATGCCACTTCCACCATTGAAAAGGGAAATGAAAATGCGAATATCTGGGGGACATCTGTCATTGAGAGACAGCGGGAAATCCAGGGAAAAAAGAAGGGTGACCGGATATGGAATGGCTACTATTTTGAAAAATTGTCCCAGAAGGATATTGATAATGCCAAAGCCTATGTAAAAGCCTATGATGATGCAACGAATTATGTAAAGGATGCAGACGCGAAAGCAAAGGCTCTCGATGCCGAAATCGCCCAGGCAAACGCCAACATCACCGATGCGGAAAACAAAATCGCCACAGCCAACATTGTGATGCAGAGCAAGCAGGATGAGGTGGATGTTCTCGCCGACAACCTGAACCAGTTTACTGCAAACCGCGAGGCGGCAGAGGCTGTCCGTGACGAGTATGTAAAAGCGGCGGAGGAAGCATTAAAACAGCAGACAACCGATGCACTGATTGATGAAATCCAGAAAGTTCTGGCAGAGCGCTCCGAGGCAGTAAATCAGGTTGAATTTGACAGAGACTTAAACGAGTGGGCAAACGGAACACTGGAGAAGTACCAGGATATTGATTTGAACTGGAAATTTTGGGAAACTGTTGCAGATATCGCTAAGGTAGCCAATGATTCCAAAGAAATCCGTGACTATATGGATACCCATTATGAGGCACACAATAACCTCATTGATTTCATCAACTATCTGGAGCTGACCCAGTGGATTGTCAGCACCGATGATACAGAGGCGGTGATGGAGGTTGCCATCAAGGTATACCGTGAGCAGATGAAACAGAATGAGGAGAAACTGGCAACCATTGAGGCTTATCTGGCAAACACCAGTGCCAATGCATCCGGAGAGGCTGCAGAAGAGGCATTGAAACAGATGGCAAATTATGTGGCTATCGCCAATGCAGCAAAACAGACTCTGACAGAGGCAGCCAGCAAGGTTCAGGATGCTCAGAAAGCTTATGACGATGCAGAAAAGAAATTAAAAGAGGCTCAGGAGACTGCCTCCAAGGTTCAGTTAGATGACATTAAAATGGCAGAACTGCTTGACAAGATTGCCAAAGCAAAGGAATTGCTGGATGCTTCCAAAGACAATCTGGAGGCAGCAAAAGCAAGCGCACAGTTAGCAGAAAACTACAACAACTGGGCGCAGAAACTGATTACTGATCAGTACACCAATGCCTACGCCCAGAAAACCAGCGAAGGTCTTGCTAACAGCAATTATTGGGAATATGATATGACAGATGCGGATGTATCCTCCCGTGGCTCTGGCAACTTCGTCCAGGTTTCTGACAGCAAAGTAGTCATTCCTTACGAAGTATACCGAAATTATCTGGCATCCTTATACAATAAATATCCCGATTCTGCCATCACGGAAACCAGAGGAAAAGGGATTTCCACAGGTGGTTCCATGCAGGTTGTATACTGGCTGATGGATGAGAACAATAAACTGACCGGTGAGTATACCCTTGATGAGAATGCGTTAATCAGCGGCAAGCGTTACTTCATTGCTTATGCACTGAAAGTAGAAAATGACGGTTACCACATGGATGGCTATGCCTTTGACTTCACCCGCAACGAGGAAGTAGTTCCCGGTGGAGAAGATGGAGACAACGGCAACGGCGGAAACAATGGAAATGGTGGAAACGGCGGAGCTGTAGTTGGTGGCGGCACACTGACTCCTGCAGTACTGGGTGCCCAGAGAGAACAGGAACCTGCAGCGGAGCAGACCGGTGATGTGCTGGGAGCAACCAGAACACCGGAGACAACCAGGGATGTGCTTGGCGAAAACAGACCGCAGACCGGCGATGACACCAACGCATGGGGCGCTGCAGCGGGAGCAGCAGCATCCGGCTTATTACTGGCAGGTTACATGGCTGTGAAAAAGAAAGAAGCTAAAAAAGAAGAACAGTGTTAATTGATAGTTCATCTTTATTCTAAATTCACAGGAGGGCATCTACCCTAGAGGGCGGATGCCCTTCCTGTGTGCCTGAAATTTTGAAAAATTTCTTAATTTCCTGCCTTGACTGGTTTTTTAGGTGAATTCATAGTAGAATAGTGATACCTGTGAGGGGAATAATATAACTGTGAAGTAGGGAACAGTTATGTAATAACTATCACATTAGAAAGGTAAACGCACAGTGAAAAAAGATAAAAATAGACCCAAACGAAATTTAAATCTGGAGGACTGGGAGGAATGGTCCGATGATGATATGGATTTTGAAGAAGTGACCGATATGGAAGACCGGGAAGAGAGTTCTGGAGAAAAGGGTTCATCTGATATCGAGGAAGATTACGCAGACCACATGGAAACAGAGGAAGAGGATGATGAGTACAGTGAGTACCGTGATGCTCTTGACGATGACAAAAAATTTAATTGGCATTATATTTTTCTTGTTGTCATGATCCTCCTTATTGGTCTGGTTATCTTTAAAATTTACCAGTGGAATAAGGGAACGGCCTCTGATTATGACCCCAATCATATTGATACTTCTTTTGACAGTGAAGTGTTGGATGTGGTGTTCCCCATCATGCCGGATGCATTAGCGGCACAGAAAGACGATGGGGTGCAGACTATTCTTTGTCTGGGAAATGACACCTTTGCAGATGATAGAGACAGCAAGGATTCCCTTACATCCATGATTGCAGAAAAAGCAGCCGACAAGGATTTGAACGTTTCAGTCATTAACGGTTCCTTTGCAGGGACAACGATTTCCAATGAAGACCAATTTATTACCGATGAAACCCTGTCGGATATGTTTAATTTATACTGGGTGGTAACCGCTTTGTGTGAGCAGGACTTTACCTACCAGCGGAATGCTCTGACCAAGGTAGATGGGGACAAGAACTATGGGGAAACTCTGGATGAACTGGAAGCGTTGGATATGTCTGCTGTAGATACTCTGGTACTGTTTTATGACGGAAGTGATTATCAGGCTGACCGGCATGTGACAGATCCTTCCTATGAGATGAACACCAGCACCTATGTGGGAGCACTGTCCTCCTCACTGAAAATGTTTCAGGAGACTTACCCTCAGGTGCGTATTATTGTTTTGTCCCCTACCTACATGCAGTTTGTGGATGAAAACGGAGAGTTGCAGAATGGAGATACCTACAACAGCGGAAACGGCGCAATGCCCAACTATCTTCTGAATCTTATCGATGTGACACAGGAGTATTCCGTTACCGTGATTGATAACTATTATGGTTCTATTTCCGAGGATAATTATAAAAAATACCTGGACGATGCCATTCATTTGAATAAAAAAGGTCGTGAAATCATTGCAGACCGCCTGGCTGCTATTTTGGAGTAAGGAAAAAAAGGAGATAGCATGCGTTATTTAAAAGAACTTCGTCATCCAAATCAGCAAAAATCTCTCTATCTACTTCTGAGCCTGGAAAGTTTTTTGATTGCATGGGCGATGATGCAGGTAACCCGCGTGGGGACACGGCATCTGCTTACCGCCCTGTTTTTCCTGCTGGGACTGGTATTGGTGGGGACTGTTTCTCGCCTAGCCGCCAGAAAAAATATTTCCAAAGCTACCCGCCGCACGGCATTGGGGATGGGAGTTCTCTTTACTCTTTTTTATCTTTGCGGAGATTTTGAGGGAATCTGTGGAGAACTGACCAATCGGATGTTCCGTCTGATCGTGCTGACGGTGACGGCGGTAGGACTCTTTGTTCTTTTTTATAAAGTATTGCTGCTTTTATTTTTGACCATGGAAAGCCATGTCCTTGCCGCCGGTCAGGTGGAAACCCATGCCAACCGCATGAGTCATGTTCGATTTGGACTACTTGCTTTTTGCATTTGCCTGGTTTGCTGGATGCCTTATTTTCTGAAAAGCTTCCCGGGGATTCTCACGGTGGACAGCATCAACCAGTATGCCCAGATCATTGGCGTATACGGGCAAAGCAATCATCATCCATGGATACATACCCAGATTATTAAGCTGTTTTACCGGATTGGACTTTTCTTTACCGCAGATACCTCCAAAGCCATTGCCTTCTACACAGTGGCACAGATGTGCTTTATGGCGTTTTGTGCGGCTTATCTGATGCAGTATCTGCACCGGTTTCAACTGAAAACCTGGGTGTATGCGCTGGTTCTGGCGTTTTACGCGTTGGTGCCCTACAACGGGGCGTATGCCATTTCCATGCTGAAAGATACCGTATTTGCTGGGTGTGTACTGCTGTATACCCTGACCTTATTCACGTTATTGCAGAGAACCGGAGAAGACAGGCTTTCCCTTCGGAAAAACTGGACAACCCTTCTTTTTATGCTGTTATCGGGGATATTCTTAAGCCTGTTTCGTTCCAATGGATTTTATGCATTTTTGCTTTTGCTCCCCTTTACCCTATTTGTTTTCCGGAAAGACTGGAAACTGGTACTTCCCACGCAGATAGGCATTTTAGTCTTGGTTCTCATCGTCAAAGGCCCGGTAATGACTGCCTGTGGTGTTACCCAGCCGGATTTGGTGGAGAGCCTTTCCATGCCGGGACAGCAGATTTCCAGAGTGTTAATGAATGACCGGGAACTGACGGAGGAGCAGTCTGCTTTTCTCAATGAGATTATGGATACCTCCCGCATGGCAGAGGGGTACAACCCATATGTTTCTGACTGGTTCAAACGCCTGGTGCGCATGAAAAACCAGGAATACCTGTCGGAGCATTTTGGAGAATTCCTGAAAATCTATGTGCAGCTTGGCCTGAAATATCCCGGCGATTATCTGGTGGCATATCGTGACCAGACTATAGGCTACTGGTTTCCCTTATCGGATCAACCGGAAATTGCCCTGAACGAGGGTGTCTGTGAAAATGAATTCGGACTGCATACAGAGGCAATCCTAAAGGGGCCTCTGGTGGTAAAGGTCAATGAGATTTTATTTAAACTGCATTTGATTATTCCGGGCTACGGACTTCTCTGGAGTGTGGGAGCCTTGTTCTGGATCATTTTGATTTGTATGTGTGTGACTGGGCTGTACCGCAATAAGCGCCGGATGCTCTTATATCTACCAGCCGTGGCAATTTTCCTGACACTGATGCTGGCAACCCCGGTAGGCAAAGATTTCCGCTATGCCTACGGCTATGTATACTGTTTCCCACTCTATCTGGTGGTAGCAGGACTGGAAAATTCAGGTTTGACAAAGAAAAGCGTGTAACGTATAATATGTTTAACAAGAGAACCGAAAGCTAGATGCAGCCTAGCCGCCGGTAAAATAGTTGTTACTAAAAGTAGCGCCTTATCTTACCAGGACGAGGGCGCTACTTTTTACGTTGTGCATAAATCACAAGAGTTATAACTGCGCAAAGCATAATTACAAAAGTGAATAAATCACAATATGTAACCATTGGCACCAGCTCCTTCCGTATAGCATCCAGCAGCTGACATATCGCCCCTTCGGTTCCCTTGGTAACTATATTATTGTAGTTCAAAGTGAAAACTATGGTTGTAGAAATTTTGACTTGAAGAACAGAGAACGTTTTTAGATGCGGAACGAACGTTCTCGTTCATTATAAAAAATGAAAACAGGAAAGTCAAGCCAAAACGGGAGTGCCAACTGATATGACTTCGCAGGGAAAATTAAGAAAGACTTAAAAAGTAAAACCTTGCGAATTGAACACCCAAAAGGTAAGCTAAAAGAATGAAGAAAATAAAGAGGACTTAAATCTTGAAAACGGAAACACAAAAAAGAATCACGATGAAGGACATCCTGATTCTCCAGTTGATTATTATGATTTATACCTTTTCCAGCATCTGCGCCAAGCTGGCGTCAGGGCAGGAAACCGTATTCCGGCTGCTTTTCTTCACTGGTCTGGAGTTTTTGTGCCTGGCAGTTTATGCCATCCTCTGGCAGCAGGCAATCAAGAAATTTGATTTATCTGTGGCCTATGCCAACCGTGCCATGGTGTTACTGTGGTCGATGATCTGGGCAGTACTGGTATTCCATGACACTATTACTCTGAAGAATATCCTGGGTGTGGCACTTGTCATTGCGGGAACCTTCGTCATCAACACGGAAAAGAACCGGGAAACAACAAGTGAGTCTATGACAGAAACAAGAGGAAGGGAGAAAAACGATGAATAGCATGTGTTATTATCTCCTGTATCTTGCCTCTGTGACCATTGCTGCCTTTTCCCAGCTTTTATTGAAGAAAAGTGCCAACCGTCCTCATGACAGCTTTCTCAAAGAATATTTGAACCTCTATGTGATTGGCGGATACGGACTTCTGGTGGTGTCCATGTTACTTACCATCGGTGCCTACCGGGGACTGGCATACAAAAATGGTCCCATTATAGAATCTCTGGGGTATGTACTGGTCATGCTTCTGAGTGGTGTTTTCCTGAAGGAAAGGAT
>CAKRTZ010000056.1 GCA_934402515.1 uncultured Lachnospiraceae bacterium | reverse complement strand
TCGGGGTGACAGGATTCGAACCTGCGACCTCCTGGTCCCAAACCAGGCGCTCTAGCCAAGCTGAGCCACACCCCGCTTTCCTGGCTGTTGGTCTGTTCCGTGACGCAAGAATCATTGTACTATAGGGTTTTTACAATGTCAACTGTTTTTTGTATGGATTTTTTGAATTTTATATTATTTTTTGACTTTCTTCTATTATTTAGTCAATTTACAAATAGCGGATATCAAAATGCCACTCTCCGAACCGGTCTGTCTCCATGACAATATAGGATGGTCTGCGCCCATCCTGTCTGGGGTAAGAGAGACTGCCGGGGTTCAAGGCTACGATCCCGGCGCTGTACTCAATAGAGGGACGGTGCGTATGTCCGTACATGACCACATCCACGCCCCTTGCTCTTGCCTCTTCTATAATAAATTCGGTTCCCATAGATACATAATAATGATGTCCATGAGTCACCCATACCTGCAGATCTCGAATTTTGAAAGTAAGCTCTCCCGGCAGTTCTGAGAAAAAATCATTATTGCCGGCAACCATTTGTACCGGGCACCCTGCTGCCTGTGAGATAAAAAGCTCACTTCCCTCGATGTCTCCACAATGAACCACCAGATCAATTGGGGCGGTTCTCTCTACTGCTTTTACAAAATTCTCGTTGTGCCGATGTGTATCACTTACAATCAGTACCTTCATCCGTCTTCCTCTATCATTTCTCCTGAAGTAATTCTTTCATTGCCCGAAGTGCTTTACCCCGGTGACTGATCTCATTCTTCTGCTCATCTGTCAATTCTGCACTGGTACATCCGAATTCCGGTAGGAAAAAGATGGGATCATAGCCAAAACCATTCGCACCCTTTTCCTCGTAGCCGATTCTTCCCTCTACCGTTCCCAATGTGGTAAGTAATTCCCCATTGGGCAAAACCGCTGCAATCGCACATACAAACCGGGCGGTTCTCTTTTCATCCGGTACTCCCTCCAGTCGTTCAATCAAGTTGGCATTCTTAATCCGATAGGAAGTATCCTCTCCCATATACCGGGCAGAGTAAATTCCGGGCTCCTTATTCAACGCATCAATTTCCAGTCCTGAATCGTCCGCCAGCACGATTGCATCCGTCAAAGCTGCAACTGCTTTGGCCTTAATGATCGCATTTTCGGTAAAGGTCGTTCCATCCTCTACGATGTCCGGGTTAATCCCAATCTCTTTCATGGAGAGAATCTCCATGCCCATATCTTCCATAATCATGCGGATTTCCCGCATTTTTCCCGCATTTCCTGTTGCAAATACGATTCTTCCCTTTTGGTTCATCTCATCTACTCCATTTTCTCATAAGCCTGCAGAATAGTCTCGTAGATTCCTTCTGCGATCTTTCTGCGATACTCCGGCTGTTTTAAATACTTTCTTTCCTGTGGATTCGTGGTATACCCCGGCTCCAGAATCACCGCCATCGACGGTACCTGGGTTAGCATAAAGTCCTCCTGGTCTTCAAAAATTCCTTCTGCCCTGCCGTTGATTGCTGTTGTCACCTGGCGCTCCAGCAAATCCGCCAGTCTGGCGCTATCCATCTCCGGTTGAAAATATTCTCCCCCGTACCGCACCACTGTGCCGTATGTCTGGGTATTCTCAGAATTTCCCATACGGATTCCGATATAGAAATCTGCCTCTGACCCTACGCACAGACTTAACCGCTGTGCCGGTGTCAAATCCCGCTCCTCGATTCTTGAATAATAGGCTTTGATTTCACTGGTATCCAGCAGTTCCTTTAAATATCCGGCAATCTTCAGGGCATTTTCATCCGCTGACGGGTCAATTACGATAATTTTATCATATATTTCTTTGGGATGATACAATTCTATGGTAAGATATCCCTTTTCCAACACGCTCCGATACTCGCGAACTCCTCTGAGGGGCATGACCAGCCATAGTTTTCCCCCATATAACTGCATCTGTCCCTGTTGGATTTCTCCATCTACCAGTACCGGATGTTCCTTCAGATAGGACGCATCCAGGGTATCCACCCGGACCCAGAGTTCATGATCCATATAGTGATTTTCAATGGTTACCTGTTCGGATCGTGTTTCCTCCGGAACTGGGATGGAAAGGCAGTTTTTCCCCTCATTGAGCTGTTCTACTACAAGGTTCTGCTGCCATACATTCTCTGCCATCGCAGTCAGTTCCGTTCCAGCATCCTGTGCTACATCCTGAATCAGGATCTGCTTATGGGAAGCATGGTAAAACATCACAATAAAAGCCGTAATTGCAAAGAGTGTACTGTAAACCGCACTTCCTATCATGAGTTTCTTTTGTGCGCTCATGTTATTCCCCTGCTTCTGTCTTCGCTCTTCTGGGTGGTTTCGGTCCCAGGAACTGATAATAATAGGTTTTCATCATTCCATTATAAATTTTACGGTTTTTGTCTGCCTTACGCCCAATATCACGCTCCGCCTGCTCGTAGGAAGTAATCAGATACATCGACCAGCTGTCCAGCTGTGCAAAACGCTCCCCAATCGTCTTGTACAAAGGCGGCAATGCCTCCTTGTCTTCCAAACGTTCGCCATAAGGCGGGTTCGTGATTAGGAAACCATATTTCTTGGGATGGCTCAGATCTGCCACGCTTCTGCGCTGGAAATGAATCAGCTTATCCACACCGGCAAGTCTGGCATTTGCCCGGGCAATGGATACCATATCATCATCAATATCGTACCCCTGAATATCCGGTTTCACTGACAAATCCATCTCATCATTGGCTTCTTCCACCGCATCATACCATAACTGCCGCTCCAACACGTTGCTCCAGTTTTCCGCAAGGAAAGAGCGATTCATGCCGGGAGCAATTCCTGCTGCCATCATGGCTGCCTCAATGGGAATAGTTCCGCTTCCGCAGAAAGGATCCACCAGAATCCTGTCTTTATTCCATGGGGTAAGCATGATCAGCGCAGCTGCCAGGTTCTCCGCAATGGGTGCTTTGGCCGTAAGTTTCCGGTAGCCCCGTTTGTGCAGGGATTCTCCCGTGGTATCCAGGCCTACGGTCACCACATCCTTCATCAAAAATACCCGTACGGGAAAGGATGCTCCATCCTCCTCAAACCAGGAAATACCGTACACTCCCTTTAACCGTTCCACCATGGCTTTTTTCATAATGGACTGGATGTCGGAAGGACTGAATAATTTACTCTTTACGCTGGCTGCTTTGGCAACCCAGAATTTCCCATCTGCCGGAATGTATTCTTCCCAGGGAAGTGCTTTGGTTCCCTGAAACAGTTCTTCAAAGGTGGTTGCCGTAAAGCTTCCGACTTTGATCAGAATACGCTCTGCACTGCGCAGGAAAACGTTGGCGCGGCAAATTGCCTCCTCATCCCCGATAAAAGTCACTCTGCCATCTTCCACCTGGCTGATCTCATAGCCGAGATCATATATTTCTTTTTTTAGTACCGCCTCCAGTCCAAAATGACAGGGCGCAATCAATTCCATTTTTCTCATAGGGTTATTTTACTTCTTATGTACCTACAAAGCAAGAGGGAGATGCCTAAGATGCATCTCCCCCCCTTGGATACTAGTTCTCTTTGTAGCTATCTTTCTGCTTGTCGTTGCAGTTGTCTGCTTTGTTTTTGCTCTGGTTCTGATTATTGTTCTGGTTGTTTTTCTGATTGTTCTGGTTCTGTTTGTTGTCGTTCTGGTTAAAGTTAGACATTTACATTCGCCTCCTTGTAATTGATTGTTACAGGAGTAGTATTTGCACTTTACACATTTCTATTCAAAAATTTTCATCGGAATAAATCTTTTAAAATACGTGCCATCAGACAAACTGCCGTCACTACCAGTATAATAGGAAGTAACAGCCAGAATGCATAAAAGAAAACCACCACGAACAAAACAAGGCAGATCGCTCCCAGGATGAGGGCAAGCCATCGGGGCATTGTAATCTGCTTCTGTCCAAAGTGAAGATGGATTTTCTTCTCTTCTTCCGGAGCTTCTTCGTATTCTGCTTCCTCCATGGTACTGCTGCGCTGTTCCGCCTGCAAAATGGATTTTGCAAGCAGGCGGGGATCTCCCAACTGTTCCAGAATCTCCTGTTCGCTCTTGCCGCTGCGCACCTGGATTTCAAAATACTCCTGATAATAATTCATCGTGTCCTGCAAAGTCCCGGAATCAATTCTCCCTGCCAGACTCTGTCGAAGTTTTTCTAAAAATTCAAAACGATCTTTCAAATGAATACCTCTTATGGATAACTTTCTCTTCGATATTTCACTATCTACTCCCCCGGGTTAACCAATCTGCGGTCTTCTCTCTCTCTTCCGCTTTCTCTTAAGTCCCAGAATTGAATCCTCACTGTATACCACCATATACATCACTCCGGCCATGGCAAATGCTGTTGCCACATCCCACACGGAATGCTGCTTGATAAACATGGTTGACAGAATAATGGATATGCAGAGTACCAGGGACAGTGCTTTTGCCCTACGGTTATTGGCAAAATGTTTGCTTCTGGTAATTGCAAAATGTACACCCAATGAATTATATACATGAATGCTGGGCCAAAGATTGGTAGGCGTATCTGTCCGGTAAAGCCATGCCACCATGGCAGTAAAGATATTATCTCTGGGCATCACCCTGGGTCTTAAATGATGACCATTGGGGAAGATGGTGGAAACCAGCAGAAAGATGGTCATTCCTGTAAACAGAAACATACAGGTTTTATAATAATCTTCCTTATCTTTAAAGAAAAAATACATCACTACAAATGCAACATAGGCAAACCATAAAAGGTACGGGATCACAAACACTTCGCAAAACGGTATGTAATCATCCAAAGCTACATGAATTACCGTATATCCTCTGGTCACTGTTTTCTCCAGATGGGAAAACCATGCCAGATATACAATTCCGTAGATAATCAGTGGCAACGCATGCCGATATTTACGGCACAACTCTTTCATTTTACTAACCTTTTCCTTTCCATAACAGCGTGAAAATTTGTTTTCACACTTCTCCTCTTCTTTTAAACGATCATTCTCATTTTAGTGGGTTCATTTTTAATGTATATGTCATCCGATTTCACATAGACCTCTCCATCGGTATGTACCCAAAGGGGTTCTGAGATTTTGATCCTGACTTCTCTGGCACGATATTTCTCAATGCAGGGAAAGGCAAAATGTTTTCCTTTCATTGCAGTAGGTAATGCCAGTAAAATCAAGGGTTTGGGAATATTTCCCACCACACACAGATCCAGGAATCCATCCTGATAATCCGCATCCGGTCCAAACATGAATCCTCCACCCTCGTATTTATGATTCATACAGGCCACAAATAACAGCCCTTTTACATGAATCGGCTCATTTTCATCTAAATATAAGTCACAGGAAACTCTTTTCGCCTTAATCAGCTGTTTCAATGCAATGCACAGATAAACCAGCTTTCCCATTCTAAAACGATTCAGGAACTCTTTCATCTTCGAATGCAGAGCTTCCTCGCAGACTGCAGCGTCAAATCCAATTCCACAGCTGACATTAAACCGTTTCACACCGGAAAAATGTTCCTTATTATAAAGACAACTATGCTCCTCCGAAACTATGGCAAATTTCAAGCTGCCTACATCCATCAGGTATCCCTGTTCATTTTTCAGAATTTTCTCCATGAGTACTGTGGGTTTTACGGACATTTCCATATCCCGTGCAAGATCATTGCTGGAGCCGCTGGGAATATATCCAATCCGCACACGGTCTAAGTGACATACTCCGGATACCACCTCGTTCATGGTTCCATCACCGCCAAAAACCAGAATGTCATAAAACTGATCCGGATCCTGTGTCATCCTGCGTACATGTTCCTCGATCTGACCAAACTTTTCAGAAAAGAACACCTCGTAAGGAATCTGTCTTCGATTCAGGATTTTCTGACATTCTTCCCATATTCGGATTCCCCGCCCGGATTTCGATGCCGGGTTGACAATAACATGGTACATGGCTCCACCCCTCAGTCTTACTTTGTACACATCTGCCTTTACAACTCGCTATTCTAACAGTATTCGACAGGTAAGTAAAGTAAAAAAATTCTAAACTTTAAGTACTATTGGACTATATTTCCGGAAAAACATACTATGCTATAATATTTCCAATTTAGTGCGTTAATGCGCAGAAAGCGAGGAGTATTGTATGTATTCATTTGATGAAGTACAAAAGACCGATCCAGAGATCGCTCAGGCGATTGTAGATGAACAAAATCGTCAGAATTCCCACATTGAACTGATTGCTTCCGAGAACTGGGTAAGCAAAGCTGTTATGGCTGCAATGGGCAGTCCTCTTACCAATAAATATGCAGAAGGATACCCCGGAAAAAGATACTACGGTGGCTGCGAATATGTGGATGTGGTTGAAAACCTTGCTATCGAGCGGGCTAAAAAGTTGTTCGGATGCGATTATGTCAATGTCCAGCCACACTCCGGTGCCCAGGCCAACTTTGCAGTGCAATTCGCAGTCTGTGAGCCCGGTGATACCATCATGGGAATGAACCTGGATCATGGCGGACATCTAACCCATGGAAGTCCGGTGAATGTCTCCGGTAAATATTTTCATATTGTTCCCTACGGTGTGGATGACAACGGTTTTCTGGATTACGACAAGATGCGGGAGCTTGCCCTTGCCAACAAACCAAAAATGATTATTGCCGGTGCTTCTGCTTATGCCCGCACCATTGATTTTAAGAAATTCCGTGAAGCAGCTGACGAGGTTGGTGCTGTTCTCATGGTTGATATGGCACATATCGCCGGTCTGGTAGCCGCCGGTCTGCATCCCAGTCCGATTCCCTATGCAGATGTAGTTACCACCACCACACACAAGACATTACGTGGTCCCAGAGGTGGTATGATTCTCTGCAATAAAGAGGCGAATGAAAGATTTAATTTTAATAAAGCCATCTTTCCCGGCACACAGGGCGGTCCTCTCATGCATGTCATTGCTGCGAAGGCTGTCTGCTTTAAAGAAGCCTTATCTCCCGAATTTAAGGTTTATCAGCAGCAGATCATTGACAATGCCCAGGCTCTTTGCAAGGGATTGATGAGCCGGGATATCAAAATTGTATCCGGCGGCACCGACAATCATCTGATGTTAATTGATCTCACTCCTTATGGGCTGACCGGAAAGGCAATTGAGAAGCTTCTGGATGCGGCTCATATTACCGCAAACAAAAACACCATCCCCAATGACCCTCAGAAGCCTTTTGTCACCAGCGGCATCCGTCTGGGTACCCCGGCCGTTACCTCCCGTGGCATGAATACTCAGGATATGGATGAAATTGCAGAGGCGATCTCCCTGATCATCAAAGGCGGCGAGGAAAATGTTCCCGCTGCCAGAGCAATTGTCCAGAAACTGACCGACAAATATCCTTTACTGTAAATTTTATTTCTAAGTCAAAAAACCGGAAACTCCAACAGAGTTTCCGGTTTTCTTTTCTATTTTTCCTTATTCATAAATACGCTTTTCTTTTGGCACCTGCAAAATCTGCTCTGCCAAAATGCTGGCAATCCGTTCATTTCCTTCATCGGAAGGATGTAATCCGTCATAAGTCATCCAGCCTGCTGCAGAAGGATAGGGGTACTCGTCCGTTTCCGGATTGTAAGTATACTGCACATAATCCGGGAATTCCACATTCCGGTATTCTCCATCCACTTTAATTCGTTTAAAATGCAGCACATTTCCCTGTTTAAATCCACTGAGTCTGTGGAGATCCAAAGCCTCCACCCACTCACAGCTGTCTGCACACCGGAAAATTTTTGCAGAAATATCCTTCAGTTTCTGGCCATGACACAGCGCATAACTTCCATGCATATTATTATTGGGATCAATAATCTCCACAAAATCTCCCCGTTCTACCGGATTCATCACAATGATTCTGGCTTCCGGGCACTTCTCATGTATATGATCCAGAATAATTCCCAGATTTCCTACAATGGTTCCCTCATGGCGATTAATAAAATCTTCTGCTGTACCACACGGTACACCCTGGCTCCAGTCATTCGTTCCAAGAAGCACTGTATAAAGATCGGCTTCCGGCAATTCCCTGTGAATAAAATCGCCTGTGACTGAACCATCAATTCCCTGATTCATAATCTCCATATCATATTCATGTTCACATTTATTCCTTGTTCGGGTCAAATAACCATTCTTGACTCTTTCCCCGGTCTGTTCCAAATGATCATTTAAAAAGGTAATAGAATCTCCAATGGCACACCATCTCAGTTTCTCACGGTTGGGATTACGGTCAATCATGTTACGGATTTCCTGCATACGGTAATCCATGGCATCAATAATATCTGCACACTTCTTTAACTCTGCCGCGATCAGTTCCGGATTCTCCACATCCTGTTTATATTTCAGCTTGTGATCCAGACTTGCCCAGAAATCCATGGCGATGGTTCGGAACTGTACTTCCACCTTCATGTGCTTTTTTTCCGTAGAAAGGAAAATAGGTACATCCACAATCAAATGCAGGCTGCGATAGCCATTGGGTTTGGGATTGGCAATATAGTCCTTTTTCTCGATCAGCACGATATCATCCTGACGCAGGAGCATCTCGGACAAAATGTAAATATCTTCCGGAAAGGAACAGATAACCCTCACCCCGGCAATATCTGCCAGATTCTGTTCGATACTGTCCATAGTCAGGGGATAGCCCTTTCGTTTCAACTTCTCGATAATACTGGCCGGTTTCTTTAAACGTGTCTTAATGGATTCAAAAGGATTGCGGTTATATTCAACTGAGAATTCCTCATTTAATACTTTGAATTTCGTTTCTATTTCCATCAGCGCACAGCGGTATTTTGTCATCAGCTCCAGAAAGGGCTGTGCCTTGGTCACCACATCCAACGCTGAGTCATTGGCAAGTTCCTGCCATGCCTCATCAAGTGTCCTATCCTGCACAGGTCTGTACCTCTTCTATTTATTTTCGGCCGTAGTAATTCTAAATTTTCATAATTACGACCATTTTTATTTTACCATGTTCAGCGATAAGTTCAAATGAAAGAATTCTTAAATATTATAACTACTCCCCTAACAACTGGTCACCCATCTGGCGAATGTATTCATGAGTGGGAAGGTCAAGGCTGCTCTCCCAGACAATGATTCCTGCAAGACCTTTCTCCTGGATATAGTCCAGTTTGCCCTGCAGAGACAATGCATCCTCATAAGATAAATACCATTTATAATAAGAAGAACTTTCATCATCGTTATATAAATAGGCCGCACCGTTATTCTTATCATACCCCATATGCCAGCCTGCAGTGCCTTGATCGAATTCTTCGTCCATCACATAGCGCAGACCATCCTGTTTGATGGTATATCCGCTGACTGCATCCGCAATATAACCTGACAATTCTTCCTCATCAATCTCATCATCGGTAGGTTTATAACTCTCGATCGCTGTTCCAACCACCGTACCACTGGGAATTGACTTCATCTGAAGAGCCATGGCATACATAGGAGAACCAATACACAGTTTCTCTGCAGGAATATCTTTCATCATCAGATAAACTGCTGCATTTTTTGCTCCTGTCACACTACCTGCATGACCGGTCACACCATCCCAGGTTCCTGCTAAATCGTAGGTCATAATGTTAATCATATCCAGATAAGGTTCTGCAGCTGCCCAATCCTGGCAAGGCAAAGTCCATGCCGTAGATGCCGATGCACATGACGTCAGTTTCTTCACACCGG
Source organism: uncultured Lachnospiraceae bacterium (assembly GCA_934402515.1). Classification (GTDB taxonomy): domain Bacteria; phylum Bacillota; class Clostridia; order Lachnospirales; family Lachnospiraceae; genus UMGS2037. Next base: position 3,340 of record CAKRTZ010000056.1, on the reverse strand, counting down.
CACCGAAATTTTCATCCAGTGCGGTACGCAGATCGGAGAGCAGCAACGCAAAGTTTGCGTCATCTTCCTGCACCGTGCCAAAAATCGGGCATCCCTGGTCGTCGCCCCCTTCCGGCTTCCGTTCTCCATCCTTGCTTCCGCCGGGATATTCCCAGTCGATGTCGAAGCCATCGATCCAGGGGTATTCCTGTAACACTTCCATACAACTCTGAACGAAGGAGTCTCTTCCTTCCTGAGTATACGCCATCTCTGAGAAATAACCGCAGCGGCTCCATCCGCCAATGGAAAGCATAATGTTCACATCCGGATACTTCTCTGAATATGCTGCATACTCTGCAAAATGATTTCTTTTCATAGAAGGATCAACTGCACTGGGTGCCGTGTCCTCATAGTCATTCTTGGGATCAGTGGAAACAATCTTAAACTCCGTCCTGGCCTCTTCTCCATTATTCCGTCGTTCCGTGCTGGTCTCTGTGGAGCCATCTGCCGGAACCACTGCCCAAAAGGCATGGTTAACGTAGCTGACACTATCCCAGGGGATACTTGCCACCTCGCCACCGGCATCCGCCGGTTTTTCATTTAAATTCCAGTTGGCAAAATAAACCACCACCTGTTTCGGATTTGTGCTCATGGCAGCCTCTTCCTCGCTCTCTTCTGTACTTTCCTCTGCTGTCTCCTGTGAGGTTTCCGGGGCAATGCTCTCCTCGGTTTCCACCTGGGTCTCCGCTTCGGACTCCGTGGCTGTCTCTGTAACCTGGGCATTGCCACAGCCTGTCAGCAACAGTGTGACAGTCAACCCCAATGCCATCCATTTTCCTGCTTTTCTAACCATACCTTACCTCTCCCTCTCTGATACGTTTCTTTTTTCTGCATATCCTTAGTCTGATTATAAAAGTGGAGAGGGTTCACAGCAATGTACCTTGAAGGTTCAGACAAAATAATACAAAATTTCGCAAAAGAGGGAAAATGGTGTAATCCCTATGATCAGAATTACACCATTTTTCTAAGCTGCTGCCTTATGAACCTCCACAAAAGTGAAGGGCTTTTCTAATTTTATTATTTGTGATTTCCGTCTGCATTATAAGTACATACGGAACAATATCCGTCAGCTTGAAACTCATGCGCTCTTGTCGTTGTATATTTACAAGCAGAACATTCTAGCTTATGAGAACTTGCATCTATAAACCACATATATGCGAAATAATGAGAGCTCTCTTTACCACATGTGGTGCATTTATGAGTCTCGCTATCATTGGAAGCATAGGTGTGCTTACAGGTTACGCCACAGAACTTACAAGCCCCTGTAGCGGAATCCCAATCATGGGTTGTATGCCGGTACTTACAAATCTTACAGGTATCGCTGCCCTCATCAAACTCACAGGCTCCTTCCATTTGATTTCCACAGGTAGGGCAATTTCCCACATGAAGGGGAGCTCCATCCCCTGCTGTTTTATTGGTGTAAGTATACTGGTGCGGTTCTTCTTTTATGACACCACCACAGGCTTTACAGATTTCATTATGTACGGAATCATCCACAGGATCACAATGGTCTGCTACGCAGCTTTCCTTACTTGCCAGGTCTAAACCATCACAAATCGTGCAAATCGGTGCATGCTCTGTGGTTCCCTCAATCTGTCTCATTCCGTCACAATCTTCATGGCTGCACTTTTTCCCACAGTTGTCGCAGACTCCATCCCTCCAGCTTTCATGGCTGCAGGCTGCGCCGCAGACAGAACATGTTCCATCATTCCATTTATGACTTTCCTGATTGAATTTGCCCTTACAAACTTTGCAGACATTCCAGTGCCCTGTCGTATTTGATACTGTTTTTTCACTTTCACATGCAGCTTTCTCACCCTGATAATCACAAACGGCACATACCGGTATATGGGTATTGTCTCCTTCCGCATGTATATAGTTCCACTGATGAGGCACCGTTTCTTTCATCGTTGTGCCGCACTTCTTGCAGACTTCTTTATGCCCTGTGGCATCTGACTCGTATCGGATTCCACCATCATGGGCACAGGTTGACGGTCCAGACGGCTCCGGGCCTGGGTCTGGTGTAGACGGTTCCGGGTTCGGTGCAGGTGAGGGGTTCTCGGAGGGCTTAGAAGAAGAATCACCCGATGAACCCTGGGACGGCATGGATGCCTCACTGTTGCCAGCCGATGCACTGCCTGATGTGGAAGCTATGGCAGTGGTGGGCTGTAGTGCTGGTACAGCCTCTGCCAGAATCTGTCCCCGTAATCCGGTTACCGCAATTCCTGCCTTCGTTACCTTTTCGATGGTGGTGAGGGGTCTGCCCTCCTCCATGCCATTGTTGGCATAATGAGCATAGTAGGCAACCAGGTCGTTTCCAAATGCCTCCTGCAAATCCTTGTAGGCGGAGCGATAGGCAAAGACATTGAAATCTTTCCGCAATGCCCGTCCTTCTGCCAGACCAAATTTTACGAAGTGGCTCCAAAGTGCCTCCTCATTGTCCCCGCATACAACGGCAACATCGGGGTACATGGCTGCGTATTCCTTCGCATTAAAAAGTTTTTTAATGGCTGCCAGATCGCTCTCCGATGCCTCCGTTGTGTACTGCATTTCGCCTTGTGTCTGGGAACCCTGAGGTGCTGCGGAAACGGTCATGGTTGACATCACTAAAGATGTCATCAACGCTGCAGCCACCATAAATTTCTTTATTCTCATCCTTTATCCCTTCTATACACCTTCGTATTTACAGTTGAATTTAGATGTATGGAAAATCCAACTGTTGTATTAACAATTTCTGTAATAATATAAGTGTATCAGAAAAAAAAAAAAATGCAAGTGTAAATGAAAGATTTCTGTTGTTATTTGAAACAATCAGAAGAAATGGATTGGAATCAAGAAGGGAACACCACTATCCAAAGAAAGAATTGAACGCAAAAAAATCGAAATCTCCTGATTACTCAAGAAATTTCGATTTGTAATCGCGTGCGTTAGAGGATTCGAACCCCCGACCTTTTGGTCCGTAGCCAAACGCTCTATCCAGCTGAGCTAAACGCACATCCTACCAGATTGTTCTATATAAGTGCCGGCGACCGGAATCGAACCGGTACGGGAGGTTAGTCCCGCAGGATTTTAAGTCCTGTGCGTCTGCCAGTTCCGCCACGCCGGCATATAGACCAGAATCTCTGGTAAGTGGGGCCTATAGGGCTCGAACCTATGACCCTCTGCTTGTAAGGCAGATGCTCTCCCAGCTGAGCTAAGACCCCAAACATATGAAATTGTCGTCGTAAAACGACCCAGACGGGACTCGAACCCGTGACCTCCGCCGTGACAGGGCGGCGCTCTAACCAACTGAGCCACTAGG
>CAKRTZ010000055.1 GCA_934402515.1 uncultured Lachnospiraceae bacterium | reverse complement strand
CTCAGATACTGTTAAACCACTATCTGACGGTGGGTTACAAGGAAGGGCGCATTGCCCACGGTCTGAATGATGTGACCAATGCCAAATGCCAGGCCTATCTCCTGGCCCATCAGATTACAAACGACACTATGACGGATGTGGAAAAGATCAAATCCGTCCATGACTGGATTATTACCAATACTTCCTACGATTACGACAATTACAAAGCCGGAACCGTCCCCTACAAGAGCCACACCATAGCCGGTGTCATCCAGGACGGAGTTGCCGTCTGCGATGGTTACTGTAAGGCATTTCAGTTTTTCATGGATGTACTGGGCATCGAGTGTGAAATCCAGACCGGCCAGAACCATGCCTGGAACCGGGTCAAGACAGGCGGTCAGTGGTATCTGGTGGACTGCACCTGGGACGACCCTATCTATTACTACAACGGAGTGCGCCAGGAAGTCCTGGCATACCGCTATTTCATGGTTCCGGAACAATAAGTACGTTACTTTTTCTGGCTGTCCAGCAATTCCTGTAACGCTTCATCTCCCACACTGATCCAGGCATCTTCCTCGTCTGCATTCAGGCCAAGATACTGGGCCAGTGTGCGCTCATCATCACTCATACTCCAGTTTTCTGTGTAAACATCGATTTCTTCAAAGGGAATCTCCCCTGCCAGATAACGTTCTTTATAAGTTTTTTCCATCTTAAGAACCATGCCTTTCTTACCTTTTAATAGTCCACTTCCATCAGACAAAGACCCATGGCCGGTGCAGTGGGGCCCGCCTTCTGTCGGATTTCCGGGTTCAGGGCCTGTCTCACCTGGTCACAGTCCATTCGGCCGTATCCAACCTCCAGCAGTGTTCCCACCAAAATCCTCACCATATTCTGCAGAAATCCTTCTCCATGGAAGGTAAAATACAAATACCCATTCCGTCGTTCAATGTGGATACTGTCCACCAGACGCACGGCAGATTTCTTCATTCTTGGAGTGGCACAAAAATTACGAAAGTCATGTTCTCCCTCCAGAATAGCAGCCGCCTCCCGCATTTTTCCCAAATCCGGCGCACTATCCAGTCTGGCAAAATAGCGGCGGTCAAACACCGGTTTTACCGGTCCTTCATAACAGGTATAGCGATAGGTTTTCCCCACTGCATTATAGCGGGCGTGAAACCTTGGAGCTGCCTCCTTTACCTGTTTCACAGCAATATCATCCGGTAGATAGCGGTTGAAATAGTCCCGGATTTCTTCCTCTGGCAGTTCCGTGTCAAAGATGGCATTTGCCACCATGCCTTTGGCATGGACACCGGCGTCGGTGCGTCCTGCACCGGTGATTTCCACCGTATCGTCTCCTGTCATCAACGCCAGCACCTTTTCCAGCTTGCCCTGAATGGTCTCCTGATCCGGCTGCCGCTGCCAGCCATAATAGCGGGTTCCGTCATATTCAATTAAAAATTTGTAATTTTTCTTACTCATAGCCTTTATTTTAAAGAGAACTGTCCGTTACCGAAGACATATTGTTGCAGAAAACGTTCTTTCTCACAGGGTCTGCCGATAAAATATCCTTGCAGATAATCAACCTGCATTTCTTTCATTTTCAGACACCATTCTCTTTCCTCAATACCTTCCGCACATATCCTGACATTAATACTGTGTACCATCGGAATGATATTTTTATATAATTCATAATCTCTGGCACTGCTCATCGCCTTGGCAGTAAAATCCTTATCCATTTTCACATAACTCGGATTCATATCACGGATACAATGAAGATTCGAATAACCTGTTCCAAAATCATCAATTACAAAAGGAATCCTGTTCTCGTCCAATATTTTCCGGAATTTACAGAAGGCTGGTGTCATATCCATAAATCCGCTTTCCGTCATTTCAACACATATCCATTCCGGCTTTAAAGCGTATTTTTGAATGGCATCCAGAATATCCTGTGCAACATTGGCCTGCCGGATCTGAACATAGGAAACATTTACATTAATCCTGAATTCCGGAATATATTGCTGCATTTCACTGCACATTTCCGCCGCTTTATTCAAAATATATCTTCCGGCAGGAATAATCAATCCGGTCTCTTCCAACAGCGGAATGAACTCCATTGGCGAAATAATCTCCCGCCCATTTTCCGTCATCATGGAAAAACGCATCAGTGCCTCTGCTCCGATGATTTGTTCCGACTGGCAATCCACAATCGGTTGATAGTGGACTGTAAAGCCATCGTAATTGTTTACAATCGCGTTACGAAGTGCTGCTATGATTCTTCCTTTCCGCAAAAAGTCTTCATAATCATCCTGGTCAAAAATATAGAATCCGCTTTTTCCCATGTTTTTTGCCTGTTTCAAAGCAAATTCAAACTTTTTGCGGCACTCTTCGGTTCCCTCACAAAATGTTACTGCATCTATAACTCCGACAGAGATTGAAAACATAGCTTCATAATTTTCAGATACGATAAAACTATAGAGTTTATCTGTAATCTTACTCTGAAGTTTTACCGCATCTTCCATGGAAGCCGCTTCCAGATCCACAATCACATACTGATCCGCTACCAAATGGTAAAGCCTCTGGTTGTCAGAAAGACATGCCTTCATACAGTCCGCTACGCTTTTCAGGATATAATTGCCATAATCTGCTCCCCTGGAACCATTGATTGCTCCAAAATCATCAATCCCTATATGCATGAAAAAGCCCCTGGTAATGGTTTCCTTTTGTGAACGCAGATAAGCAAGAAATTCCGGACCCCCAAGTAATCCGGTAACATTATCAGCCCTTTTCTTATTTCCGGTCTCATTCATGCATCCAATGAGATATTTCAATTTTCTTTTCGGATCCTCAATCACAATTCCACGGCAATTAATCCATACCGGCATCCCTTCTTTATCAAGCCACCTGTAATGAAGATTATGTATCTTTTCTTTTCCTTCGCATATGTCCGCGAGATGCTTGGCAAACATCTCGCGATCTTCTGCATATACCAGTTTCATAATTTCGTTTGAAGCATCTGTCAGGATATTACTGGATAGATTAAACCGATTCACCGCTGTCTGTGAAATCTCAAAGGTATTATTCCGCAGATCAAATAAATACAAATAATCATCCATACATTCTGTAACGATTTCAAATAAGATTTCCGCTGTCCGCTCTCCAAAAATTTTAAATATATCATCAATCACAACAAGACCCTTCCTATTCCTCCATTTTCCGGTACCGTGTTCAAAAATTAACTTCAAAAACGCAGAATGGATTTCCATTCTGCGTTTTTTGTACAGTTATCTGCAAAACAATGCACTAAAACAGCTTAAATATTTTCACGCGTTCCTGCATCTTGGCTGCTCCCTCTGCCAGATTGATACTGATTGTCGTATTTTCTTCTGAGGATGTGGCATTCTCCTGTACTACACCGGACAGCTGTTCAATTCCCTGACCAATCTGCTCTAATGACTCTGCCTGGGAATCAGCCTTCTCCATGGTGTTCTGCGCAAGTTCTGAAAAGGACTCCATATCTGCAATGATCTGATTGAACGCACCTGCTGTTGTCCTCGTAATTGTATTTCCTTTTTCAATTTCCACTAAGGTCTTATCGATTAATTCTCTCGTATTTACTGCGGACTTTGCACTGTCTGCTGCAAGCTTTCCAATCTGGTCGGCAACTACCGCAAAGCCTTTTCCGGCTTCCCCTGCCCGGGCTGCTTCGATGGAAGCATTCAGGGATAGAAGATTTGTCTGAGACGCAATATCCTCAATATCTGTAATAATATTACCAATCTCCTTGGAAATCTCTATAATGTGCTCCATTTCCGTCAGCAGCTCATTCATTTTTTCTTTTTCTTCGCTCGCCTTGTCCGCAGAGGCTTTCACACGGGCAGATGCGCTCTGTGTTGCCTTTGCCGTATCAGCAGCCAGCTGCACAACCGTATCTATTGTGGCATTCAGCTCCTCGATAACTCCTGCCTGATCTGTAGCCCCGTCTGCCAGGGATTTTGAAGCGTTTTCCACCTCCGTTGCATTCGATGAAACCTGTTCTGCAAGATTGCTGATCTCTGTCAGGGTACTGTTGAATCGCTTCAGAATATACAGCAGCGATGTCTTTAATTCTGAGAAATCACCCAAAAAGTCTGTAATGTCATCACCATTTCTGGTCAGGTCACCCTGGGCTATTGCCTTTACCTCCACAGAAATCTCACGGACATAGTCTGCAAGAATATTCATGGCTTCTTTCAAATTTCTGATGGTATCACCCAGTTCATCCTCAGACTCATAGGTAAGCATTTCTACATTCGACAGCTCTCCCTTTCGCAGACTGGCAACTGCTGCTTCTATCTGTTCTACCGGCTCGGTAATGGATTGGGTAATGATCTTTCCAATCAGGGTCGTCACTACAGCAATCGCAATTCCTGCTGCCACAATCACAAACAAAATAATTATGGTACATACATTCGCCATGGTCTTTGCCCGATCTAATTCTACCTGGAACTCGTCCCGTAATACCGTTAAACTCTCAGTGAAGGACTTATAGCTTTCATATACCTGTCCTACCATCAGCTGCGCTGCTTCCTGCTGATTGTTGTCACGGCTTAATTGTAAGATTTCTTCCGAAGCACCCCTGTATTTTTCCCATGCAGAGTTTGCAGTCTCATAATCATCTTTTCCTTTTTGCGCTTCGCTGTCTGTTTCCATGATTTCAGTTAATTTAGCACCGGTATCTTTGATCTGATTCGTCAGCTTCTCAATTTCCTCTTCGCAGGAAGTCATAACTGCATCATCTGATTCCACAAGATGCTGATACTGTTTGATTCTGTACTTCGCTGTCATTGTCTCCAAATCCTGCATATATTCCATTGCCGGAGACCAGACTTCTGTGATTTGCTCTATACTTGAACGAATCACTAAGGTCGAGATCAGTGCCACCAATACTAAAAATAATGTCATAACAAGCACCGTCACTCGATATACTTTTAATTTTCCTGCTACTTTTAAGTTCGCTATCCGCTTCTTGATCTTTTCCATAATAGTTTTCCTTCCTTTGTAAATTTTGATTTTCATTGCATTCAGGCACATTTCGCATTTCCGGAAACATATTGCACAGACGCTGCGTAGACATCCTATTCACCCGGATCTGGTCAATATTTCCCACCATTTCGCCTAGAATAGCATATTTTATTGGGGAAATCAACAGAAAAATTGTATAGTAATTTTCGTCATTTTAGTTATTTTAAATAGTAATTTTAAACATTTTATTTTTCATTACCTTGTTCATGAATGCTTTGCAGTTTCACCACATTATCCTCCACCCGCTTTTTTCCTAAGGGATAAAGAAAAAGCAGCACCGCTGCCGTCGCCAGATACACTACTCCGGGGAAAAAGGTAGCCAGATTGTAGATACTCTCCGCCACCAGGGGCGTCTGTGAAGGAGCCAGTTCGTCATATCCGATCCAGGCAAGTGCCCAGCCACCTACTCCACCGGCCAGTGCCTGCCCGATTTTCCGGAAAAAAGAATAAATTCCGTAAATCGTTCCGTCATCCCGGTTCCCACTGATCACTTCCAGGTCATCAATTACATCCGTCACCATGGCATAACACTGCATATTAAAAAACATCATCCCCAGCATTGCCAGGAAAATCAGCAGGATAAACACCCACACATTCCGTAAATGTAGAAATCCAATGAGCATATATAAGATACCGGAAACTAACATTCCCACGAAGCCACATTCCCGTTTTCCGTAACGTATCGCCAGCTTTGTGGCAAAGGATGCCAGAAAAAACATGGCAGGGAGCTGGAGCAGACCTGACAGGGATAAGGCTTTTGTATTTTTGAAATAGTCCGCGTAGAGATAGTTGTTCACGCTCTGGCTCATGAGTGTCGCCAATAGCATTAGCAAAGCAGATAGAATGACACCCCACAATGCCCTGCTCTGTAAAAAGTTACCGGCTCTTCTGACAAAAGGCTGTTCCTTCTCCGCAGATTTCGTTTTGCAAAGCACCACCCGTTCCGAACACAGAAAATAACAGAGCAAATAAGAAACAATGGATGCTGCTGCCAGGATTCCTGCCAGGAGGGTAAAGTTTTTTCCGCTGACCACCTGATTTCCTTCTTGGTCCGTGTAATACACCACAAGCGGAGCAATCACACCGATGGCAATTCCCGCTGCCATGCTTCCCACGGAACGAAAAACCGAAAGAGAGCTTCGATGCCTGAAATCACCGGAAATAACCGATGCCATGGAACCGTAGGGAATGTTGATGGAGGTGTAGAAAACAGAGCCCCACAGAATATAAGTGACGAACATATAGGTGACCCTTGCCTGGTAAGACCAATCCCGAATTCCCACCTGATACATGAGAAAGGAGGCCAGTGCCACCGGTCCGCACATCCGCAGAAGCCAGGGACGAAACCGTTCCCTTCCCCGATTTCCCATGGTATCCACAATTCTCCCCATGCCGATATCTGTGAAGGCATCGATACACCGGGCAATCACAAACATGGTTCCGATGAGACCGGTACTGATTCCCATTACTTTGCTGTAAAACACCATAATATAGCCACTGGCAAAAAGAAAGGTGAAATCGTTTCCCAAATCTCCCATCAGATAGCCCACTTTGTCCCGCAGCCCAAAGGGTCTGACCTTCCGCTCTCCCATTCTCATTCCTCCCAAAACATATGATTTGGGATTATTTTTTCCGTATCTGGTTCAATTTATGATTGATTTCCAAAATTTCTTCTCTGGTAAAGGCTTCCATTCCCATGGTTTCTGCCATACTGAGGAGGCGTTTTAACGTAAAACTGCTCATCATCCTCACTACTCCCTCGTTTCCGAATAAGTCCATGCTTTTTTTATCCTGCCCCTCCACGGATTTTCCTTTCTTTGCCATCTCTTTTCCCAGATCTGTCAGAAACAGCATTCCTTCCATGGTCGACATCATATCTCCTATTTTATCCAGGATGGAAAAATAGCCTTCCGGGGTGGTGATATCGAACCAGTTCATCACATCGGAGGTCTCCTTCATGCGGTAATCTTCGTTGAAAGCTTCCACCTTGCGGATGTGGCTTTCATCGCTGCAGGCTCCGGCCTTTGCTGTCAGAGTGTTTTCTCCCTCATTGGGCACCTCAAAATAGAAAAAGTGATCCTCTGCCTGTTTCGTTTCCAGGTGCTTTCCGTTTATCCAAAGTTCCACCTCCGGCAGATTGGAATAGACGGTCACCTTCGTCACCTGCTCCACTCTGTCCACATAGCGCTTTCCGCAGAGATGGACAAAGGGCTGGGTTTCCGGGTCGGTCAGCCATGCTTTGTAGGCATAAAAGGCGTCCTTTTTGTACTTGCGGTCAAAGGTTACCAGCCCCTTATGATTCATGCCGTCCTCGCCGCCCTCGGCTCTGGCATCCGCTGCAAAGTCAAACATATTCCATACATAGGTGGCCCAGATAAAAGGACGGGTGTATAACTGCCTGATGAGTTCCTCGTGATAATAAGCCTGGTATTCCTCCGTGTAGTCACCCTGCTGTGGATCGGAGGTATGCCAGTTCAGTGCCTCACAGCCGTACTCACTCATGCCGATGGCGCGATTGGGATATTTTTTATGGAACTGATCAAAAAATTCCCCATTCATGGAGGTATCCCCGCCATACCAGCCAAAATAATGGTTATAGCTTAGCACATCAGGAATTTTCAAATATTCCTCATCCATTCCACACATGGAAACCACCGCCACGGTGGTGAGACGGGTAGGATCCATCTCATGACAAAGATTATTTAATTTCCGATGGTTTTCCAACAATCCCGGTACTGATGCACCCTGCATGGTAATCTCATTGGACAATCCCCATACCACAATGGAAGGGTGGTTATAATTTTGCAAAATTAATTCCTTCATCTGGGAAAGGGTATTCGCCTCTCCTTTTTCCAGATGCCTGGAAATATAGGGAATTTCTGCCCAGACTACCATGCCCCGCTCATCGCAGAGGTCATAAAAATACTGGTCGTGCTGGTAGTGCGCCAAACGGATGGTATTGGCACCCATCTCACAGATTAAATCCATATCCTCCTCATGGTCTGCCCTAGAGATAGCATTTCCTTTATAAGGTCTGTCCTGGTGTCTGGACACGCCCCGGAGGGGATAGGATTCCCCATTTAAGAAAAAACCTTTTTCCGGGTCGATAGAAAAGGTGCGGCAACCAAAGCGCAGCGTACGCTCATCCAGCACCCGACTGCCCTCGGACAGGCTTACTTGCAGCGTATAGAGATAGGGATCCTTTCGCCCGTGCCAGCGATGTACCTGGGGAATGTGCAGTGTGATGTGTGGATTGGCGGCCTTTGCCTCTGCGGTGGCTACCGGCTGTTTCTCTCCGTCCAGAATCCGGTAAGTCAGGATTTCTTCTCCACTGACACCGGTCAGAGAAACCTCCATTTCAATTTCTGCATCCTCTTTTCCATCCTCCAGATGGGGTGTCACCTTCACTGCGGGACTGCCATAATCGTCCAGATTAAACCGGGATTTCCCCACGCAGAGCAGGGACACGTTCCGGTAAATTCCTCCGTAAAAAGTAAAGTCTGCCATCTGAGGGTAGACATGGTCGTTGGGGGCATTGTCCACGGCGATGACAATGTCGTTATGCTCCTGCAAGGCTCCGGTCAGATTTACCCGCCAGGTGGAATAACCGCCATCGTGGTGTGCCAGGTGTTGTCCATTCACATACACATCTCCGGTGGAATTGACGCCTTCCAGTTCCAGATAGACCTCGTCGGATTCCGGCAGGTCTTTTAAGTCCAATGTTTTCCAGTAATAGCAGGTGCGGCGGTCATAGTCATTGCCGCCATCCTGTCCGTCTTCTCCGTTCCAGGTGTGGGGCAGGGTCACATCCTGCCACAATTCTGCTTTTCCCTCCAACGGAGAACCTTCCGGGATTTGTTCCTCCGTCTGCGGCTTTGCCACATGGATGGCTGCTTTCGTGAATTTCCAGTCTGTATTCCAGTTTTGTTTCTGTGTCATGGGATGTTGTCCTTTCTTTTCTTTGCCTTTATTATTGCCCGAATTCCAAATATTTTTTTCATAAAAGATAATTTCATTTTGGGCTTATTATAAAGTGTGGAAAATTACGAAACAACTGAGTTTAGAGAAGTTTAAGATTTGAAGAACAGTTTATTTATAGCAAAACGGGACACGTCTTTCAACGCATCCCGCCTTGTGAAAATTCTTTTATTAAAAATATTATCCTTCAAAATATCTGGTAAGGAACTGTCTGGTACGCTCCTCTTTCGGGTGCTCAATCACCTGACGGGGATCACCTGATTCCACCACCACGCCGTCATCCATGAAAATCAACTGATCTGCCACATCTCTGGCAAACGCCATCTCATGGGTTACGATAATCATAGTAGTTTTCTGCTCTGCCAGTCCACGGATGACCTTCAATACCTCTCCCGTCAGTTCCGGGTCTAATGCGGAGGTCGGCTCGTCAAAACAGAGAATGTCAGGACGGAGTGCCAGTGCACGGGCAATGGCCACCCGTTGCTGCTGTCCGCCAGAAAGCTGGTGAGGATAATGATCCATACGATCCTTTAATCCCATTTGTATCAGCAATTCCTGTCCATGTACCCGGATTTCCTCCTGCAATTCCTTTTTCTTCTGCTTATAATCCGGCCGCTCTTTCGCCAACATCTGTTCAGCCAGCATGACATTTTCCAGTGCGGTATACTGTGGAAACAGATTAAAGGACTGGAATACCATACCGAAGTGGAGACGTTTTTTCCGCAGATCCCGCTCCCGTCTGGTGCTGTTCTGCTCCGCGTCAAACAGGGTTTCTCCCCGGACAATGATTTTCCCTTTATCCGGTGTCTCCAAAAAGTTTAAGCACCGCAGCAGAGTCGTCTTGCCGGAGCCGGAAGAACCGATAATTGCCAACGCGTTTCCCTCTTCCAGGGAAAACCCCACATCCTTTAGCACCTTGGTATTTTCAAAGTGTTTTTCAATATGTTCTACTTCCAAAATTGCCATATGTTTCACCTGTTATCTGAAATAGTCCAGTTTCTTTTCAATGTAATTAAACAGCAGGGTCAAGATACCTACAAATGCCAGATAAAATACCCCAGTATAGAACAACGGCCAGGTAATACCCGCAGATTTCATAAAGGAGTATCCGGCAAAGGTCAGCTCGTATGCCGCAATGATGCGGGCAAGGGAGGTATCTTTCACCAGTGTGATGATCTCGTTGGAAAGAGGGGGAACCACTCTTTTTACCATTTGCAGTAAAGTTATCTTGAAGAAAATCTGAGTTTTGGTCATGCCCAACACCTGTCCGGCTTCTCTCTGACCTACAGGTACACCCTGGATTCCTCCTCGGAAGATCACGGCGAAATAACAGGCATAGTTGATGGCAAACGCCACCACCGTAGCGGTGATTCGTCCTTTCTCATTTCCACTCCAGATATTGTGACCCAGCCAAAGTCCCGGTCCGTAAAAAATAATAATCAGCTGTAACATCAGCGGTGTTCCCCGGATAATCCAGATAAACACCTGTAACAGATACCGCAGCGGTTTCCACTTGCTCATGATGCCAAAGGCAAGTACCAGACCCAGAGGCAATGAAAAGATCAGCGTCAGGATAAAAATCTGAAAGGTGGTCGCAAGACCACCTAACAGTTCCTTTGTAACAGTGATAAAAAGTTCTTGATTAACGGCAAGAAACATATGTGCTTCTCCTGTGTATTAGTTTGCAGGTACGACAACGACCTGTGCGTTATTGCAGTATGCATTGGTGCATTCCATGGAGGAAGTAACCTCATCGGTAAGTGTCATGCCATTCCATACCACATCAATATTTTTGGAATCCAGTTCCATGATTTTGTTGTCCCAGTCGATCTCTACGAACTGCACTTCCACGCCTAATTTCTCGGCAACTAATTTTGCCATATCAGCGTCAAAACCGATCCACTCACCATTGTCAGCCTTGTAATCCATGGGTTCAAAATCAGTAATACCAACGATCAGGCTTCCCTTGTCCTGGATATAAGCCACATCGCTGTCATCAGCCTGTACGAAAGCATCTGCAGACTGCTCTAACAGAGATTCCTGCACACCGTAGGTGGTGGCAATCTCCTGCATGGTGCCATCTGCATAAGCATCTGCAAATACAGAATTGATGTAAGCAGCCAGGTCAGAACCTTTGCGGCATCCTACTCCGTATTTCTCAGAAGTCAGTTCATCTGTGTGGGTCAGATTCGGATAGCTTGTGCCCTCGCCGATCATAGCACCTGCCATCAGTAAATCGATAATTGCTGCATCAGATGTGCCGGATGCCACTTCCATCAGTGCATCAGCCTGGGATGCTACAGAGTTTACCTGATAGCCTTTCTCTTTTGCTACTTCCTCACCGGCAGAGCCAGCTTCCACAGCGTATACCAGAGAACTTTCCTCGTCGGTAACTGCTGCGGTGGTTTCTGCTGCAGATTCTGTGGTGGCAGCGTCAGTGCTTGCTGCCTGGTTGCTATTTCCACAGCCAACTAATGCCACGCTCATGGCGTAAGCTAAAAATAAAGCAAGATTCTTTTTCATAATTTAATTCCTCCTAGCTTTGCTCCTCAATAGAACATTACAGTGGAGATTTTAACATAGTAGCACGCTAAAGTAAAGAAGAAAAAAAAACAAATCCCTGCCCGATTCCTTCAAACCAGGCAGGGAACAGTCATCGAAAATTTTTTTACAGAGAAAACAGTCCCAGAGACTGTAACAGTAAGAAGAATAACAACAGCGGTGCGATGTATTTGATCATAATCACATACAGGTGCTTTCTTCTGAATTTTTCACCATTTCTGGTTACCTCGTCAATAATCGTCTGGGCATTTACCACCCAGCCGATAAGAATACAGGTCAGTAATGCCACTAGAGGCATAAAGATGTTGTTGCTGACATAGTCAAGCACATCCAGGATCTGTCCTACGGTGCCGTTGGGCAGTTTTAACTCAAAATAGAACTTGTTGTAGCCCAGGCATACAATAGTGCCGGCAATCAGGGAATAGATGGTTACGATGGCAGCACTCTTTTTCCGGCTGAAATGGAACTTGTCCATCAGGCTGGACACAATGGCCTCCATAATGGAAACGGAAGAAGTGATTGCAGCGAAGGAAACCATGCCGAAAAACAGAATTCCAATCACAATGCCGATGCCGCCCATGGCATCAAAGACTTTCGGCAAAGATACAAACATCAGACCGGGACCGGCAGACATGCCCTCTCTGCCCATGAATACATAAACTGCAGGAACAATCATCATACCTGCTAAAAATGCTACGATGGTATCGAAAATCTCAATCTGGTTAATGGACTGCATGAGATTGACATTCTTCTTTACATAGGAACCGTAAGCTACCATGATTCCCATTGCCACGCTGATACTGTAGAACAACTGTCCCAGGGCATCCATCACCACGATGAGAAACTGTTTCAGACTCACATTAGAGAAATCCGGCAGCACATAAATTTTCAACCCCTCCAGGCTGGTACGGGTCACACCGTTTACATCGGTATGCTTCAATGTCAGGGAAAACACGGCAATGCCCAGAATCAGAATCAACAGTAAGGGCATAATAATCTTACTGAACCGCTCGATTCCTTTTTCCACACCGCCAAAGACGATAATCGCTGTGACACCCATGAAAATCAGAAAATAGATAATCGGAGAAACCTCACTGGTAATAAACCCGGTAAAGTATCCATCTGCCGCTGCGTCTGTGCCGTGTCCGACGGTGAAGGTTACCAGATACTTAAAGACCCAGCCTCCGATGGCACTATAATAAGGTAAAATCAATGTGGGAACCAGACATGCCAGAATACCGATTCCCTTCCATTTCGGATGAATGGCCCCATATGCCGTCAACGGACTCTGTGCGGTTTTACGTCCGATGGCAATCTCTGTGGTCAACAGTGCAAATCCAAAGGTCAGTGCTAAAATAATGTAGCAGAAAAGGAAAATTCCTCCCTGGTCTTTCGCCGCCAGGTAGGGGAATCTCCAGATATTTCCCAAACCTACCGCAGACCCGGCTGCCGCCATGACAAATCCCAATTTCCCGTTAAAACTTCCTCTTGCTTTTTCGTGCATTTTTGTGCCC
>CAKRTZ010000054.1 GCA_934402515.1 uncultured Lachnospiraceae bacterium | reverse complement strand
GATGCTGCCTATCACAGCGATTACCGCCAACAGTAATATGAGAATCAATCCGATTTGTTTTTTCTTTTTCATTCCTGTTCCCTTCCTGTTTTCCTATACTTGCCTTATCAGTAACTCTTTAGATTCCTCCACAAAATCGCCTTTCAAGGCATCCCTTTTGCATGGCTCTGAATAGTTACCATTATAAAAGACAGATAGAGCAGGTGCAAGGAAAGGGAGTTTAGGAATTTCTTAAATTTAAGTCTGTAAACATCAGGAATAGCTTTTGAGCATAGAGTGCCTTGCTTATCAGGCATTGGACAAATACACGTAAATTTTGGCAAAGCCGGTACTATGCACGATTGGACGCTTGATGAAGCAGCTACGGAACAGGTCGTAAAACACGCTCTGGAGCTTTATATTATTCACCGCTTTGATTACGGTACACTGATTGAGGAAACCATGGAAGCCTTACACGAATTGGTGAAAATGGGAAAGGTTCGGGCATTGGGCAAAGGGCGTAGCTTCTCCCATTGTGGGTGCTGTAGACCATAATCCCGCCGATGGGGTCATTTTATTGAATGAGAAAAAATAGCTGGTAGGGATTGTCAAAAGTTATATAAAGTTATATAATAATTTAAAAGTTATATACAGTTATATAAGAAATTAAAAGTTATATAAACTTATATAAGAGGTGCGCAATGAACAATCCATTTACTTTATCTTTTGGGAAAAAGCCGATACAATACATTTCCAGAATTACGCAGACCAATGAAATTCTGGACTGCTTTACCAGCGAAATCCCTTCCAATCAAATTTATATGATTACGGGTGTCCGTGGCTCCGGTAAAACAGTTATGATGACCAATATCGCTGCAGAATTAAATCAGCTTTCCAATTGGATTACTGTGGAATTGAATCCAACCCGGAATTTACTGCAAAGTCTCGCTGCAAAGCTTTACAGCATTCCGAATTTACATGAACGGTTTATTAAGGCAAAACTGGATTTTTCCGCATTTGGATTGGGTGTTTCCATGGAACATACTCCTCCGATTACGGATATTGAAGATGTCCTCATGCACATGTTGCTCCATATAAAAAAAATGGGAAAGCGACTTCTAATCACAATTGATGAAGTTACAAATTCTGAATATATCAGAGTTTTTACCAGTTCCTTCCAGATTTTTATACGAGAAGATTATCCGATTTATCTTTTAATGACCGGATTATATGAGAACATTTACGAATTGCAGAATGACAAAGCTTTGACCTTTTTGTACCGGGCTCCTAAATTGGTTTTGGAACCTTTAAATTATACGGCTGTTCGGAAAAGCTACATGGATATTTTTCAGATTGATTTGGAAACGGCAGAAGCCATGACTGCGCTTACCAAAGGTTATCCTTTTGCCTACCAGGTGTTGGGATATTTATATTGGAATCACCGGGATACACAATCACTGGAAGAAATCTTGCCAGAGTATGATCAGTACCTGGAAGAATATGTATATAGCAAAATATGGTCTGAATTATCTGAACTGGATAAGAAAATTATGACCGAAATCGCCACAAGCGGAGAATGTCGGGTAAAAACGATCCGGGAAAATCTCAATATGAAATCAGAATTGTTTTCCGTTTATCGCGAACGTTTAAAGCGAAAGGGCATCATTGATACCAGAGAATACGGGAAGATTTCCATGGCTCTTCCCCGTTTCTCTGAATTTGTGAAGGTGCAATTATTATAGAAAAGAACAGGGCGTTCCCTCGGGAACGCCCTGTTCTTTTCTTCTTATTGTAAATCTTAGTACGCTCTGCCCCAGTAAACCATCTTCTTGGCGGGTTTTCCACAGCAGACACAGGTGTCTGCGATCTGCTCCTGCTCGAAAGGCATACACCGGCTGGTTACGCTTAAGTCCTCTTTAATCTTGTCCTCGCAGGCACGGTCTCCGCACCACATTGCTTTGACAAAACCAGACTTCTCAGCAAAGATTTTTTTGAATTCCTCATAGTTCTTCGCTGCATAGGTATGGGAATCACGGTGTGCTCTCGCACGCTCCAGCATCTCTACCTGCATTGCTGCCAAAAGCTCAGCTACCTTTGCTTCCAGTTCGTCCAGACTTACTTCTATCTTCTCACGGGTATCGCGACGGCAAATCACGCACTTATTTGCCTCAATATCCTTGGGTCCGATCTCCACACGAAGAGGAATACCCCGCATCTCCTGCTCAGAGAATTTCCATCCGGGACTCTTATCGCTGTCATCCACTTTTACTCGGAAATTGCTGAGACGATCTTTCAGTTCATAAGCGGTCTCCAGTACTCCCTCTTTCCGCTGCTGGATAGGAATAATGGTAATCTGGGTAGGTGCGATTGCAGGAGGCAGCACCAGACCGGAATTGTCACCATGTACCATGATCACTGCACCAATGGTACGGGTGGTCATACCCCAGGAAGTCTGATGTACATATTTTAAGGTGTTATCTTTGTCGGTATACTGTACGCCAAAGGCTTTTGCAAAGCCATCGCCGAAGTTGTGGCTGGTGCCGGACTGTAATGCTTTTCCATCATGCATCAGTGCTTCAATGGTATAGGTAGCCTCTGCACCGGCAAATTTTTCCTTCTCTGTCTTCTGTCCCTTGATCACAGGAATTGCCAGTACCTGCTCCATAAAGTCTGCGTAGACATTCAGCATCTGAACCGTGCGCTCTTCTGCTTCCTCAGCGGTAGCATGGGCGGTATGTCCCTCCTGCCACAGGAACTCTCTGGAACGCAGGAAAGGTCTGGTTTCCTTCTCCCAGCGAACCACAGAACACCACTGGTTACATACCTGGGGCAGATCTCTGTAGGACTGAATGGTGTTTTTATAGTAATCACAGAAAAGGGTCTCTGAAGTGGGACGTACACACAGGCGTTCCTGCAGAGGCTGCAGACCCCCATGGGTAACCCATGCTACTTCAGGGGCAAATCCTTCCACATGATCTTTTTCTTTTTCCAACAGGCTCTCCGGAATAAACATGGGCAGGTATACGTTGCGCACGCCTGTCTCCTTGAAACGACGATCCAGTTCTGCCTGAATCAGCTCCCAGATCGCGTATCCTTCCGGACGAAATACCATGCATCCCTTGACGCTGGTGTAATCAATCAGTTCTGCCTTAAGGCACACATCGGTATACCACTGGGCAAAATCTTCTTCCATTGAGGTAATGGACTCTACTAATTTCTTATCTGCCATAATTTTCTCCTTTCACGGCACATTTGTTTTTACGGGGAAAAGAGGAATTTCCTATGCAATAAAAAAGCCTTCTATCCCCGACAGCTCAGGGACCGAAGGCTTATTAGCTTTTATCGGCGGTACCACCCTTTTTCATGCTTATGCATGCTTCTCATCCTACCGTTAACGCCGGTGTTACGCTGTGCTTCCTGCTTCCAATGAATGCTTTTCACACAGGACTCCAAGGCGGGTTCCAGCTTCCTTTCATAAGCGTCTCTCACCAAATCTACGCTCTCTCTGAGATGGGTAAACCTGTACTATTCCTCTTCCATGTCACTAACTGATGCTATTTTATGACGGTCAGGGCCAGTTTGTCAAGCAAAGGTGCGCCGGAAACTGCTTTTTCCCCTTGTTTTCTTTGAGAGGGCATGCTAATCTGATTTCAGTTTCAGTAAGGAGGGGCAAAATGGCTCAGGAATATTCTTATTTTTCTCATAAAAAGTGTGAGTATTTTCCCTGTCATAAGGGAGCCGATCCGGAGAATTTCAATTGTCTGTTCTGCTATTGTCCTCTGTATGTGCTGGGGGATAAGTGTGGGGGAAATTTCCGTTATACAGAAAAAGGGCGCAAGGACTGCACCAATTGCCTGTTTCCCCACAAACGTGAAAATTACAAGGCGGTCATTGGAAGGTATGGGGATATTGTGAGGAAGATGGAAGGGGAGTAAGAATATTTGTTTGACGGACGCTTGCTGTTATCGGCACCTGTTTTATTCTCCTCTCAGCTGCGCCACTACTTCCTTCACAGATTTTATGATATACTCCATCTCCTCCAGGGTATTTTCTGCACCAATGGAAAGTCGCAGGGAACCGCGGGCTATTTCAGTGGGCAGCCCCAAAGCCAATAACACATGACTGGGTTCCAGGGAGCCTGCGGTACAGGCGGAACCGGAAGATGCGGCAATCCCTCTGGCATCCAGTTGAAGCAGCAGCATTTCATCTTCAACCCCTTCAAATACAAAGTTTACCGTTCCGGGTAAACGGCGTTCCCTGTCCCCGTTCAGTCGGGAACGAGGGATCTGGGACAGCCCCTCAATCAGCTGGTCACGCATGGCACTGATCCGGGGCGCCTCCTGCTCCATATTCTCCGTTGCCTCCTGCAAAGCTGCAACCATGCCGACAATGGCAGGTAAATTCTCTGTACCGGCACGTTTACCACGCTCCTGTGCCCCTCCCTCAATGACATTCACCAGAGGCATTCCTTTTCTGGCATAAAGAAGCCCGACGCCCTTCGGTCCCCGGAATTTGTGACCGGACAGGGAAAGCATATCAATGTTGTCTTTCTCCACATTCACAGGGATATGCCCCACAGCCTGTACCGCATCGGTGTGGAAAGGAACCTCTTTCCCGCGGCAGATAGCTCCGATCTCACGAATGGGCTGGATCGTCCCGATTTCGTTATTGGCATACATGATGGTTACCAGTGCAGTATCCTCGCGGATGGCATCTGCCACCTGTTCCGGTGTGACGATACCATTCTCATGGACATCCAACAGAGTAACTTCAAAGCCTTCTTTCTCCAGCTTTTTTAAAGTGTGCAGTACTGCATGGTGTTCAAAGGTCGTGGAAATAATATGATTTTTTCCATTCTTTTTTCCAAAATATGCAGCGGAAAGAATTGCCTGGTTATCCGCCTCACTGCCACCGGATGTGAAATATATCTCTTTCGGATCGGCTCCCAAAAGGTCAGCCACCGTTTCTCTCGCTTTTAACAGCTGCTCTGCTGCCTGCTGTCCTACTGTGTGCAGACTGGAGGGATTTCCATAATACTCGTCCATGCAGGCAATCATTGCCTGTTTTGCGGTTTCACTGATTTTGGTAGTGGCCGCATGATCTGCATATATCTTATTCATAAAATCGACCTCCTGAATAAAACACAAAATGCTAAAGCAAGCTTTTAAGAGTATCTTTCATAACACTCAGGGGTTTGTCCTTTTTATCCAGGTATTGTTTCTGGTCCGCCTTGCCCAGTTCCGCATCGATATCCACACGCCAGGAGCATTGGAAACAGCAGATTCCCACAGAAATCGTCACCTGATAAGGCTTGTCACTTCTCTCATTAAACTTCCGGGTACTTTCTTTCAGCTGGGCGCGGAGTTTCTCCTCCGTGATCATTGTGGGAGATATTAAATAAGTAGAAAACTCATCACCGCCAAGTCTTCCCACTTCTCCTGTCTGTTGGAAATGCAGGAATGTATCCTGCAGGATCATGGCACTTGTCCGCAGTGCCGCGTCACCCTCCTCATGTCCGTAGCGGTCATTGATCACCTTGAGGTTATTCATATCTGCATAGATAACAGCTGCGTACTTGCCGGCATTTTCTGCGGCAGCCACATCTTCTTCCAGTTTTTCCATATAACCCCGGCGGTTCAGAATTCCTGTAAGAGGATCGGTACGGGATACTTCTTCTAACTGCTTCACCAGCTGATTGCGGTTGGAAAGCAGGCGGTCTACCTTTAGTGCATTGGCGACCTGATAAGACATTTTACTGATCTGGCAGAAATACTCCGGTTCCACCTCCCATACCAGGAAACCATATTGAATCTCACCTGCATAAAGCAAGGTTACCACATAAGCACCGGGCTTCTGTGGTGAGAAAAATGCATTGTGAAAAATATCAGAAAAAGGGATTTCCCGTTCTTCACTCTTCACCCGTTTCACATCCTGGTCCTTTACTGGATAGGTATAAATGGGCATGGGCTGGTAGTGAATCTTAGGTATTCGCTGCCCTTCTTTTTGATAATATGCCTGTAACTTCACATAACTTGGTTTTTCCCAGATGTCCCCTCTGCGAAATGCCACTTCCTGAGGAAAGGTGTAAAAATAAATGGATTCTAAGTTCATACGACACAGACTTTTCAGAATCATGGAATAAATCCGGTCATTCTCTTCCTCACTGTTGGTAATATTGCGGGATACGGACATCAGCGTATAGTTGATGGAGGCCTCTCTCTCCAACATACTCATTAATTCATCTCTCTGGAGCTGATCCGAGACTTCGTGACAGCCGCAGGATTCTCTGGGTACAAGCACTGTTGGAATGAGTATCTGCACTTTTTCTCCATTTAATACCCTCTGGCATGCCTTTACCGCTTCATAGCCAAGCATATCGGAAGCTCCCCGGACAGTGGCAAGCCCCGGGCTGAGTTCCCTGGAATAAGGCGAGTCGTCAAACCCCAACACAGCAATATCTTCACCGATCTTGAGTCCACGCTCTGTAATGACATGGTAGGCACCATATCCAATCACGTCATTTCCGCAAACCAACGCATCCACTTCCGGGAACTCTTCAAACATTTTTCTGGATGCTTCTTCTGAAGAAGAGCCAAAATCACCCTCCACAATGTGGTATTGTTCCGGGGTGAAACCGTTCTTCTCCATCACTTCTTTAAAGACACGGCAGCGCATCTCTGCGTTCTGATTCGACAACCGGCCACTGATATAGCCCAGATGCTTTCGGTTATGCTGATGAATCAGATGCTCAATTCCTTCAATCAGTCCGGCAGTATTATCTACATTGACGCTTGCATACCCTTCCATATCATTGGTAATTACAATGACGGGGATCGTCAGATGATTCAAAAAATTCAGGCGTTCCTCATTGGAGAGTTTCGCACCTACGCTGCCAAGAGTAACCAGTGCAATATCAATTCCAGTGTCCTGCACAAAGCGCAACATTACCTCATTCTGGTAGTCGCAGTCATATTCAATGGGAGGCATACCTTGCCCATCCACATAGCGTATGGGAAAAGTATACAGATTATACCCCAGTTCCCTTGCTGCGCGCACGGCTCCCTTGGACAGTTCATTAATATATGGATCTTCAAATTCGCTGACAAACAGCGCAACATTAATAGTTTTCATACATTTCATTATAGCGGACTTTTCCGCCTATCGCAATGTATTTCCACCAAAAACCCAGGACTTTTGACTCATAAAAATAAATTAAAAAGAATTAAAACAAATCTGCCAGTATCCATGCTGCAGTCCATAATCCAAAAATGCCATTACAAAAGCGAAAATCGTTAACATCATGGTGAGAAAGATCGCCATTCCGTCATAAGTATACATAGTTCCCTCTTTTCGGGAACTGACTAATACCTCCAGCCCCAGCAAAATGAAAATGCAGGGCCAAAGCCGGAAAATCATGGAATACAGCAGGGCCGGTACAAAGGCATGCACCAGAAACAGACTTCCAAACAGCACCAGCAATACACCAAAGGTGATGCTTCCCACCCGATGGGTTCTTTTATTTTTCGTCAATTCCGTTGTCTCCATTATCCTGTGCCTCCTCGTCCAGTTCCCGCTTTTTGCCACGAATCATGGAAATTCCCACAACAATCACAATGATTCCGCAGATTGCCTGGGTCGCCTGGGTATTAATAATCTGCAGCATGTAGCTGAGCCAGTTTTCCGGGTAGATGCGGTCAATGATACCACAGACGGCGTTATAGCAAAGCACAATTCCGATAAAAATCAGAACCGCTGCCACGATTCCACGGGCTCTCCGGTTGCTGACTTTCACGCCGATGCTGTCCAAGTGAATCAGGTAATCATCCTCCACTTCGGCAAATTTTTCATCAGGCAGGGATGCCAGATTGATGGCATGGAAAAAACTGAAAATCCAAACAATCAATGCCACAAATACCAGAAATTCCATTCCCAGCCAGCTTGCCGCCGCGACAATGCCAAAGAAAAGTGACAGCAGTGTCAATCCCATTTTCATAAAACCCATGTACATTTCTGCGGCTCCGGGAAGTAATGCAAATAAAAAAGTTAAAAATTTATTCTTTTTCCGATACATAAGAATTCTCCTTTTCTTTTCTTCGTTTCATTCATAAATCAATCTTTATTCATTAAAAAGATACCTGCCGTGTCCGATACTCCCTGGCATACCTTCCCGGCGGCCTGGTTCATCCCCTGTAGCAAATTGGAAAGGGCGCTGGGCTGCGGTACATTTTCTTTCAACTGGGTCTCCCACTCTTCCATGGAAAGAGGTTCCTGTTCCTCCCAGGGCTGTGTCGTTTCCGTGAGTTGTTCCGGTGGCTCCACCATTGCAGAACCGGGTAACTGAATGAAGCCCGCGGGGGTGATCCATAGCATAACCAGAGCGGCGGCGGCTCCGACAGCAACCTTTACACTGTAAAGCCAGAGCTGTTTTCTGGACTGGCTGCGGTTAAGGGGTTTCACCTTTGCCTGCCACTGTTGCATCTTCTCATCCTGCTCTGAAAGGGAGTTCAGAATTTCATCTTTCAGATAGGAAGGTGCCTGCAGCATCGGCTCCTGTTCCACCTGGGCGATCAGTCGTTCCAGTTCCTCGTCCGTCAAGTAGGCCTCTTTTAAATTTTCCATCCTATCCACTCTCCTTTCTGTTGTATGTTTCCCATTGCCTGCGGTAAAGTTCACGCAGTTGGGACCGGGCACGATAAATCTGTGTCTGGATGGTTTTGATATTCCGTCCGGTTTTCGCCGCCACCTCCTCCGGCTTGCGTTCCTCATAAAAGTAGAGGACTGCCACCTCATCATAAGGAGGTTTTAAAGACCGGCATCGCTCCAGCAACGTTTCCCTGGTTTCTTTTTCCAGAACCTCTTGTTCCGGGGTTCCCGGGCTGGTACTTTCCGTCAATCCTTTTTTCACCTGGGTACCATCTGCTTCCCTGCAGTCATTTCCCACATCCTCTGTGGGAACAGCGCGCCGTCCCGCAGCTTTCAGATAGTCGATACTCTTATTGGAAGCGATCCGGCAGATCCAGGCTTTTTCATGCTGCCCGTCGAATTCCTTCAAGTGACGATAAACAGAGAGGAAGGTTTCCTGGGTCAGATCCTGTGCGGCAAAGTAGTCGCCCACGGTCCGATAGCAAAGGGAGAACACCAGATTTTGGTACCGGTCAATCAGTGTTTCCAAATATTCCGTTTCCTTAATGTTCTCCACCTCCCTCCGGTTTTTCATCGCTCTATAGAACATAACGAGGTCCGTTCAAAAATTTCTTCAAAATCCTGAAAACTTTTCTCAAAGAGTTCCCGGCACCCTTTTATGCACAAAAAACACCTTAATCCCAAATTGATCAAGGTGCTTACAGGTTTCTGATTTGGTTAATGTTCACCCAGAAAAGTTTGAAGCTCAGGAAGACATTTTTCCGCAGTGCTTCGTCCCATCTCATAGGCAAGCCGTAATTTCTCCGGATCTTTTTCCACATGTCCCACGAGAATAGGCTGTTCCGGCCGGATGACAAAGAGTTTTCCCTCTGCCTCTTCTTCTGCGATGTAGTCCAGTTCTTCATTGTACATCAGATGGCGGTTCGCCATGGTTTCCACAAATTTGGGATAATTTCTGTATTTCCGTCGAACCAGGGACATCACAGAATTCTTCTCCTTGCGGTAACCCTTGGGCCTGGTCAAAACCACTACATTTTTATCATAGCCGATGCTTTCAAAGTATTTCACCGGAATAGAGTCAGCAATGCCGCCGTCCAACAGTTTTTGTCCGTCAATCTCCACAATTCTTGAAACCAACGGCATGGAAGCAGACGCCCGAATCCAGTCAAATCCGTGATCCTCCCAGCCGGTATATTGGTGATAGACCGGTTTCCCGGTTTCCACATCGGTACATACCACATGGAATTCCATAGGATTTTTCACATAAGCATCAAAATCAAATTTATCTAACTTCAAGGGAACTTCCCCATAGCAAAACTCGGTATTGTAAATATTTCCGGTTTTTATCAGAGAGGAAAGTCCACTATAGCGCTTGTCCCTGCAAAACCGTGTGTTGTAGTTCAAAACACGCCCTCTCTGTCCGGACTTATAGTTACATCCGAAGGCTGCGCCGGCTGAGACACCGATCAAACCATCATATTGGATGCCGTTTTCCATCATGACATCCATAACGCCGGCTGTAAACAGTCCACGCATGGCGCCGCCTTCCAAAATCAATCCCTTTTTCATATTAATAAATGCGCCTTTCTCTTGCAAAATTTCGTCAGTTCAATCTTTTAGTGCATGAAATCTTGCAAGATAACCCTTTTCTACCTCTTTGAAATCCTCAAACCGAAAGACCGGTGCACTGGCAATTTCCGGTGCGCTGGCAAACAGCGGAATGTCCATATAGTGTAAAAATTCATGGTAAAGCATGGCATCGTCCACACTTTTTACCAGCTCTGCCTCTTCCTCCGTCAGATCCCTTTCCAGGAACTTGGTATAAATCAGAGAAAGCAGCCGTCCCTCCACTTCATTATAATAATCCATATGATGTTTAATAGGGCGGGTCACATCCGACAGATAGGCTTCCCCGGCATCATGGAGCAGACAGGCAAGTATCAGTCGATCACTGTATCCTCTGGCCTTTGCTTCATCATGGCAGCAGATACAGTGCTGTCCCACAGAATAAAACTCTGGGAAATGTCCATTGGCCCTGGTCATCAGGGACAGGGCATGGGCGATATCCTCAATTACGATATCCGCCAGTTTTGCATCCAATGGATTCATATAACGATGGGTATAAGTACAAATTTCGTCTTTTGATGGCATAGTTATTCCCTTTTAAATAATGTGTTGGATTCCCTCGCAGATACGGCGCGCCACAGTGGGGTTATTCATGGTATACAGGTGAATGCCGTCCACATCGTTGGCCAGCAGATCAATGATCTGGGACAGGGCATAGGACATCCCGGCATCAAAAAGTGCCTGCTTATTGTTCTCGTATTTGTGGATGATGCGCTGAAAGCGTTCCGGCAGGGATGCACCACACATGGTCACCATCCGTTTAATCTGCGCTGCATTGATTACCGGCATAATACCCGGTGTGACCGGTACGGTAATCCCCGCAATCCGACAATCCTCCACGAAGCGATAGAAATAATCATTATTAAAAAACAGCTGGGACAACAAAACCTCTGCCCCCGCATCCACTTTCTTCTTCAGATAACGCATCTCTTCTACCCGGTTTGCGGATTCCGGGTGATTCTCCGGATAGCACGCTCCTGCGATACAGAAATCGCCACGCTGTTTCAGATAAGCGGTCAGCTGATCCGCATGAAGGAAGTCCTGTTTTTCCGGTACATTGGGATTGCGGTCGCCCCGCAGCGCCAGCACGTTTTCAATACCCTCTTCCTTTAAAATGTTGGTAAAGGTATCGATTTCTTCTTTGGAGTAACACAGGCAGGTCAGATGTACCACCGGCTCCACATGATACTGCTCTTTGATTTTCTTTGCCAGGGTAATGGTCTTATTGTTATTACTGCTGCCACCCGCACCAAAAGTCACGCTGATAAAATCCGGCTTACAGGAACAGAGAATTTCCAGAGTCTCGTCAATATTTTTCAGTTCTTCATCCTTTTTCGGCGGGAAGATTTCAAAGGAGAGAACCTGTTTTTTCTGTTTATGAATGTCACTTATTTTCATGTCTTCATCCCTTATGCTTTCGTAGATTTGGATTTATTATATACTATTTTTTGTAATTGGGGCAAGGAAATGTCATTGCTTCACGGAACCTGGACGCATCTGTTAAGTGCTGAAGTAAAGCAGGGTGGTTCCTGGTATAGGAAATCCTATGAGGTGCTGACTGTTACCGCCAGACGGCGTTGTGATTGTGCCGGGTGGGGAGACTGTTGTGGTGGAGATGTTACTTCATTGTAAGGCTTCTGCAGATTCCAGATCTTCTTCAGCAATCAGTAATCTATGATTGGCTAAGTCTATTTCATTTCCTACATCTAACTCATTAGGCTGACTCATATAAAGAAATCCCCTCTGTTTTCACATTTTTGTAAAATGGATATGCACTGCTCCATCTACGGAAATTGTCGACATTTTTAACAACTGGCATATCCACACATCATGCTCCACATTATAATCAAATCCTAATTCCGCAAGTTTATCGGAGAATGGTTCCAACTCTAGTCCGACATTCTTTACTATCCCTGACGCAATTTCAGTAAAACTCTGTCCAGCTTATCCATATCATTTCTGGAAAACAATTTTTCATCCACACAAAACCGCTTTGACAAAAATGAAATTTCAATCACCTTTTTCTTGGAAAAAAGAGCCATAAATCCAAAGATAATACATAATATAATGGCTGTATCTACGATATAAGATGTCCAACTTGTATCTGCAAAAAAGAAAATATCCTCCACCTTTCCCGCGAGAGTGTCCGGAATGGCATTCGGAGCAGAAGAAAGTATAACATTCAGAAAGTGTTTTGAGTCCTTGTGACCTATAAGACCGGACTTACTGGAATGCTTATGTGTCTTCTGGAACTCAGCAAATGGATGTTCCACCTATAAGAGTGAATCGTTGATAGCTTTTATGTGTCTCTTAGAAGGATTACGAGCCTGCTATGACAATTTTTAAGGAAAAATTGACCCATAAGGAGCCACTCTGGTGGCACTTATGAGTAGAGTCCGTGCTATCAGTGCAAAAATGTACATATAAGGAGCAAACTTTATCATTGCTTATGGGTTTTGAAAGAATTTATGTAAACCAGCAATTCACTCAAGAACCCATAACTCACTTAAAATCCAGCAACTATTAGCATTTGCACCCCAGTCTACAGATTTATGGACTGGGTGCAGGTGGGTGCAGTCTGATCCGCCAGAAAAAAGAACGCACGACATCGCAAAATGTCCGAGGGATGTTTGCTTTGCGACGACCGGAGCGTAGACCTCGAACCTTTGAGTGCCGACGGCACTCGAAAAACAAAAAAGACACCCGTTCTCGGATGTCTTTTTGTTTTCTTTAAGAGCGCGAGACGGGACTCGAACCCGCGACCCCGACCTTGGCAAGGTCGTGCTCCACCAACTGAGCCACTCGCGCATACTGTCTTGCATTGCTGCATCAGACTTTTCAAAGTATACAGGAAGCATGAGTGGCTGTCAAGGGTTTTGTTTAAATTTTTTAATAATTATCTCTATTTCAGAATTTTCTCAATGGCATCGATCTCATCCGCAGTAAAGCTGGTGTGGCCAACAATGGCAGCATTTTCCGTGATCTGCTTTGCCTTGGAGGCACCGATCAGCACGGAGGTCACCTCACCATCCCTGAGAATCCAGGACAAAGCCATCTGGGCCAGAGACTGTCCGCGATCTGCTGCAATCTTAGCAAGAGCCTGAATCTGCGCCAAGCGCTCCGGTGTCAGCGCATCCTCATGCAGGAAACGGCCATCCTTCTTCATGCGGCTGTCCTCCGGAATACCGTGAAGGTATTTATCCGTGAGAAGTCCCTGGGACAGAGGGCAGAATGCAATGATTCCGCATCCGTTTGCAGCTGCAAATCCCTTTAATCCATCCTCCTCGA
>CAKRTZ010000053.1 GCA_934402515.1 uncultured Lachnospiraceae bacterium | reverse complement strand
AGAAAGGTTTATCGCACGAAAAAACGTGTGAGATGCTCGATGACATGGCGCAGAAAGGTTTTGTTGATTCTGATATTTCCAAGAAAATTAGGGAATGTTTTAGTGGAATCTAACATTAAAAACGAGAAAATATAGTAAATTCATGAGAAATGCATTTGCCTATTATGTTCAGATAGTATAGAACAGATTCATAAAACAAATAAAAATGAAAGTAGGATTAATTTATGTATGAAATGAAACCAGAATATTATATCGGCATAGATATGATAGACGAAGAACACAAGCAGTTGTTTAAATATGCAGATGAGGCATATGAACTGCTTCATGATGAGTATACACCGGATAAATATGATAGGATTGATATAATATTAGAAAATCTTCGAAATTATACAGTAAAACACTTTACTGATGAAGAGCAGTATATGGAATCTATTAATTATAAGAAGTTATTTACACAGAAAGTTCAACATCAGGAATTTATACATAAACTTGATGAATTTATGGAACACCATAATGATGAGGTAGAAGATCAAGATGAACAGATTATGGGAATTTTAAAATATCTCACAGAGTGGTTAGTTAATCATATTCTGTATGTCGATGGTCAAATTCCAAAAGGCTGATGTATTAATTAAAGCTATCAACAAAGTATAAAAACTCAGGAGACATGAAACGCGAGAGCGGTCAGCATTTGTTTCTCTTTTGCAAAAGAATATGGATCAAGCATGAGCTGGTAGGTGAATGGGTGAAGTTTCCCACCACATCAGAAGAACTGCAAATAGTATTTGAACGAATTTCGGTAATCCTTCTAAAAAGTAAAATTAATTCCTAGCCCTTGCAACCAACATTAACAAAACAACCACAAAAGTGTAAAGAATAGTAGGTGGACATCTGCTATTCTTTTTTTTATTATAATGTTAAGAATCGTAGCAAAAGTAGTAAATACAAGAGAAGAAAGAGGGCAGCCTATGTTTCAGGAAAATTTGATGACCTTGCGGAAACTACATAACATATCCCAGGAGGAGCTGGCGGAAAAGGTGGGCATCAGCAGACAGACCCTGTCTAAATATGAGACAGGAGAATCCCTCCCTGACATTGAGAAAACCAAGGCAATCGCAGATGTTTTCGGTGTGTCTCTGGATGATTTGGTCAATTATAACCCCACAGAAAACGAAGGTTTGAGGATTCCTCCAAAGGGCAAGCACATGTTCGGCATGGTGAAAGTGGGGGATAAAGGACAGATTGTGATTCCGGCGCGGGCGAGAAAAATTTTTGACATCCAGCCGGGAGACAACCTCATCGTTCTGGGTGATGAAGGACAGGGAATTGCCATCATAAAGGAAAAAGGTCTTATGGATTTGTTGAATATGGCGAGGGAGGGGAAAAACCAATGAGCGTGTTATTGTCAGTAAAGCATTTGAAAAAGGAATACGAAAAATTCACACTGGATGATATTTCTTTTGAAATCCAAAGCGGCATGATTATGGGGCTGATTGGGCGAAACGGCGCAGGAAAGACCACCACTATTAAAGCCATTCTCAACCTGATTCATATTTCCGATGGCGAGATTTCGTATTTCGGGAAGAATTTCAGAGAAAACGAGGCAGAAATCAAAGAGCAGATCGGGTACGCCGGAGGCGCGGTGGACTACTATAAAAAGAAAAAAATCCGGGACATTGTGAAGGTGACCAAAACTTTTTACCAGGGCTGGGATGACGCGCTATACCGCAAGTATACAGAACTCTTTGAACTGGATGAGGACAAAACGCCGGCTCAGCTTTCCGAGGGAATGAGGGTGAAACTGAATCTGGCGATTGCCCTGTCCCACGGGGCAAAGCTGTTGATACTGGATGAACCCACCAGCGGGCTGGACCCGGTATCGAGAGACGAACTGCTGGGAATCTTTGAGTATCTGGCAAAAGAGGGCGTAGCCATCCTGTTTTCCACCCACATCACCTCGGATTTGGACAAATGCGCAGATGCCATTACCTATATTCGAAAGGGAAAAATGGAGTTTTCCGGACGGATGGAGGATTACCTGCGACAGTGCAAGGAACAGGGGATTGGCTCGAATTTGGAGGAAATTATGATTCATTTTGAAAAGGAGGCACTTCATGAAAAATTTAATGCGTAAGGAGATAAAACTTTCCGCCTCTCCCATATCCTTTCTTTTTCTGGCATTTTCCCTGATGACCTTGATTCCGGGATATCCGATTCTTGTGGGGGCATTTTTTGTCTGTTTTGGAGTGTTCCAGTCCTTCCAGAATGGATGCCTGAACAACGATATTTTGTATACCGTGTTACTTCCCATTAAAAAGACGGATGCCGTAAAAGCAAAATATGGCTTTACCATGATGATTCAGATGATTAGTTTTTTCGTGATGGTGATACTGACCATACTCCGCATGACAGTCCTGGCAGATGCTGCACCCTACGTTCACAATGCCATGATGAATGCAAACCCGTTTTTCCTGGCAGGAAATCTTCTGGTATTTGCGCTGTTTAACTGGTTCTTTGTCGGCGGATTTTTTAAAACCGCTTACAAGTATGGCCAACCCTTTCTCCTTTTTTCCGTTGTATCCTTTCTTTTCATTATGCTGGCAGAAACCTTGCACCATATTCCTGGATTGGAGTTTTTGAATAACACCCATGCAATGGGGGATGGAAGACAGTGGATGATTTTCGGTATCGCTATCATTATGTACTTTTCCGCTTCCTTCCTGTCCTGCAGGATTTCCGTAAAAAGATTTGAGGCGGTGGATATGTGAGAAAATGTTAATAAATATAAAAACGGGGCAATTTATGCCATAAAAGATATAAAAAACGGGGCAAAAAGACATAATTTGAATTGAAAAAAACGGGGCAGATGGGGTACTGTAATATGGGAGGTGAAAAACGATGTATCGAAAAGATTCCATTACCATAGAAGAATGGCTGAAAAATTCCAATAAGGCATTATTGGTGACGGGTGCCAGACAGACAGGAAAGACCTGGCTTATAAGAGAAGAAATTGCCAAAAGCGGGTATACAAAGTTTGAGGTTAATTTTATCGACCAGCCGGATTTGGTTGATTATCTGAATACCCAAATGAGTGCGGAAGATTTTCTGGTCAAACTGAAAATGATTATGCCGGAGGAGTGTAAGCCCCGGAAAACCGTTGTTTTCTTTGATGAAATCCAGAAATGCCCGGAAATAGTGACGAAAATAAAATTTCTTGTAGAGGAAGGAAGTTTTAAATATGTGATGAGTGGTTCCCTATTAGGAGTGGAACTCAAGGGAATCGCCTCTGCTCCGGTAGGATATTTAACTGTCCTAAGGATGTATCCCATGGATTTTGAAGAATTTATGATAGCGAATAATGTGTCAAAAACAACGCTGGACATGTTAAAAGAGAAATTCGATACCTGTCAGCCTGTGGACGAATTCATACATCAGAGACTGCTATCCATGTTTTTTGTGTATCTGATTGTTGGAGGAATGCCGGATGCAGTAAAGACTTACATTGCTACGAAGGACATACGGGAGGTTGATAAGGTACAGCGGGATATCGTGACGCTTTACAAGGAGGACTTTTCCCAGTATGAGAGCGAGGATAAGAGGCTGAAACTGATATCCATATACGATATCATTCCCACAGAATTAAACAAGCAGAATAAAAAGTTCGTTTTTACCATGTTGGATAAAGAGTTAAAGTTCGACAGATATGAAAATAGTTTTTTATGGTTGAAAGATGCCGGAGTTGTACTGCCTGTTTATAATGTGGATGCGCCTGTCCTCTCGCTGAAAGCTAGTAAAAACAGTAATGTATTTAAGCTCTTTTCCAGTGACACGGGACTGCTTACCAGTGCGTATCCCGCAGAAACAAAAATAGAATTACTTAATAAAAATGGAGAAGTAAACAACGGGGCGCACTTTGAGAATGCGGTTGCACAGCAATTAACGGCAAATGGATTTGAGCCTTATTTCTGTAAAAAGAAAAATACGGGAGAACTGGATATTTTGATTGAAATGGGTGGAAAAGTTGTTCCCATTGAAGTAAAATCTGGAAAATCCTATAAAGTACACAAAGTCCTGGATAATTTTATGAAGGTTTCTGATTACCATATCGAGAAAGCCTATGTTTTCTCCACTGGTAATGTGGAAAAAGAGGGGGTAGTGACCTATCTTCCTATCTATATGTGCTATCTTTTGAAGGAACGGAAACTTGGTAAGTTAATTGTGGAATTAGATATGGAAGGGTTATAGAACGGGGATACCAATTCCTCCTTTTGCCCGGAGGAATTCATAATCAGAATACAGGGCGTGTTTTTTAAGTCCGTTATTTCCAGGCTCGGCAATTTCCCCAGAGGATTTCTGGCAGACAATTCGATGTACATCTGGCTTTCCGCCAGGAATACATTGTGATAGGCATCGGAAAAAGCGCGCCGCTGGTCACTTGAGGCCAGATCAATGGAGTCATTTTCCTGCCTGTATAAGCCTCCGGATAACTGGGGCGCTTCGGACAATTCTTGATAATGAAGAGTTCCAATTCCATTCCCTGAAGCTGAAGATCAATTTTGTAGTCATCTCTCTCTTTTCTATAATTTTCCCAAATAACAGAGAAACCCAACAAGTCTACATAAAAGTGTTTCGATTTTTCGTAGTCACTTCCAATAATGGCAATATGGTGGACAGTTTGTAAGTTCATAACATAGCCTCTCTTAAATCTCATGAATAAAATACCTAGTCTAAGTATATACCATCAAATATGTCAAAACATGGTGAAAATAGACAAAAAACCAGGTGGAAAAATGTAAAAAACATAGAAAAGACTTTCTTGAAATAGTAGAAAGAATTTCAAACTCTTGGTAAAATATATTTAGCCAGCTCCCCGGCACGGAAAACCGGTGGAGAGGATTTGATACAGCATTAAATATATCCCTGATTGAGAGAATTTTTCAAGGCAAAGGAGCATTCCTGATATGAAAAATAAGTTAGCAGCATTTGGAAAAGTACTCGTATGTTTTCTGGTGTTTGAACTTTTATCGGTATTTGTGCCGGAATTATGGGCGCTTTTCCTGCAGAATACGAGTCTGGATGAGGAGACCATGGTACAGCTTTACCAGGCGGGCAGCTCTTTGTTAGTCATTCTTGTGGCATTCCCGGGCTTCATTCTTGCCATGAGGCTGTTTGGAGCGCTGCCTCACTTTTCCTGGAAGGAGAAAAGAAAAGCCACATCCGGAGAACTGGTGAAATACATCTTACTAAGTATTCTTCCTGTCTTTGTGCTGTATGGGGCAGCATTTATCGTTAGCCAAATAAGTCACACTTCTTTGCGGGATATGTTGGGTTCCCTGACCTGGATGGATGTAGTGAGAGAGGGAATCCTTGGCTGTCTTTTGATGCCGGCTATGGAGGAAGTGATGTTCCGGGGCATGATGTTACATAGGCTGGAGAGTGAGGGACAGGTATTTGCAATGACTGTCACCACCATATTTTTTGCAGTCGGACATAACAATCCCATCAATATGCTCCTGGGACTGGCAACAGGCTGGCTGTTTGCCTACATGGTATTGAAACACGGAGGCATCCGTTATGCACTGCTTTGTCACATTGTGGTCAATGTTTTAGGAAATCTTGTGATTCCGGGGATATATTGCCTTCGATAAAATATGCAGCACTGTATTATATAATCACTCCACTTTTTCTCTGCATATTCTGTATAAATATGCCATTTTTCTTGACATACCGACAAGAACGTGCCTACAATAAAAGCAAATTTTTACAATAAACTTCTTAGAGGAGAGAGAAAATGGGCGAAGTAGTAGAGTATGTACCGCAGATGTATGCCACTTTCTGGGCGTTGGTGCCCCCGATTGTTGCGATATGCCTGGCATTGATTACCAAGGAGGTTTACAGTTCCCTGTTTATCGGAATTGTCATTGGTGGTCTGTTTTATTCCGGATTTAGTTTTGAAGGCACCGTTCTCCATGTATTCCAGGACGGAATTGTGGGTGTGCTGACCGATCCCTATAACATGGGTATCCTGGTATTCCTGGTTATTCTGGGCTCCATGGTCTGTATGATGAATAAAGCCGGAGGTTCGGCGGCATTCGGACGCTGGGCATCCACCCATATCAAAACCCGTGCGGGTGCGCAGATTGCCACCATTCTGCTAGGTATTCTGATTTTCATTGACGATTATTTCAACTGTCTCACTGTGGGAAGTGTGATGCGTCCCGTTACCGATAAACACAATGTTTCCCGTGCAAAACTGGCATATCTCATTGATGCCACAGCCGCACCGGTTTGTATTATCGCCCCGATTTCATCCTGGGCGGCAGCTGTTACCGGATTTGTGGAGGGTGAAGATGGATTTGGTATTTTTATCCGTGCCATTCCCTACAACTATTATGCACTGCTGACTATCCTTGCCATGTTCCTGCTGGTACTCACCAAAGTAGATTTTGGCCCCATGAAAAAGCATGAGGACAACGCGCTGAAGGGGGATCTGTACACCACGGAGGAGCGCCCTTACGCTGCTGCGGAAAAAGAAGTACAGGATGGAAAGGGTAAAGTGATTGACCTGGTATTTCCCATTATCGTGCTGATTGTCTGCTGCGTGCTGGGCATGATTTACACCGGTGGATTTTTCCAGGGTGTGGGATTCGTGGAGGCGTTTTCTGCCAGTGATGCGTCTGTAGGACTGATGTTAGGCAGCTTTTTCGGCATGCTGATTACCGTGATTTTCTACCAGATTCGCAAAGTATTGAAATTTACCGACTCCATGAGCTGCATTCCCGAGGGATTTAAAGCCATGGTTCCTGCGATTCTGATTTTAACCTTTGCATGGACACTGAAAGCCATGACTGACAGCCTGGGTGCGAAAGAGTTTGTAGCCGGTGTGGTAAAAGGTGCGTCCGGCAGTTTCTTGAGCCTGTTGCCTGCCATTATTTTCCTGGTAGCATGTTTCCTGGCTTTTGCAACCGGAACCTCCTGGGGAACCTTCGGTATCCTGATTCCCATTGTGGTAAGCGTTTTTGCCGGAACCAACGAGACCATGATGATTATTTCCATTTCCGCTTGTATGGCAGGTGCGGTTTGCGGTGATCACTGCTCACCGATTTCCGATACCACGATTATGTCCTCTGCGGGAGCGCAGTGCAGCCATCTGAACCACGTGTCCACCCAGATTCCTTATGTTGTGATGGTAGCCGTGGTTTCCTGCATTACCTATGTGGTTGCCGGTTTTGCCCAGAATCCGTTTGTCCCTTTGATTTTCGGTATTCTGCTGCTTACCGCGACCATTTTCGGAATCAAATACATTAATAAAACAAAAGAAGCATGAATCGTTACCAGAACGGATAAAAGTGATCCGTAACAAAGGACGTCTGCAGGCATGGGTTCTGCAGACGTTTTTTTCGCTTCCTTTTTCTCCGGGAGATGCTTATAATGTGGATGGGGCGGAGCCCCGATGACAATATACAATGAAAGACAGGACGGTTATAGACAGATGAAGAAGAAAGAAGTACGTGGCATCATTTTTGCAGTGCTGGCAGGCATCTGCTGGGGATTTTCCGGTACCATGGGACAATATTTATTCAGTGCCAAAAATATGGATACCGGCTGGCTTACCACCGTGCGGATGATTTGTTCCGGTGCAATATTGCTGCTGATTACTTTTTTTACCCAGCGTCCAAAGTTGAAAGCAGTGTGGCAGCGCAGGGAAACTACCATTCACATGATTCTTACGGCAGTTTTCGGGCTGATGCTGGTGCAGTACGCTTACCTG
Organism: uncultured Lachnospiraceae bacterium; assembly: GCA_934402515.1. GTDB lineage: Bacteria > Bacillota > Clostridia > Lachnospirales > Lachnospiraceae > UMGS2037. Next base: position 6,556 of record CAKRTZ010000053.1, on the reverse strand, counting down.
GCGGCTATCAAATACACCAATGCGGGAACCGGAACCGCCATGCAATACCTGGGAGAAACTTTCTTGCTCCTGGTAACCTGTATTACCATGAAGCGTCTGCCCCAGCTGATTGAGGTGCTGGGACTCATCTTTGCCATGGTGGGAGTGTTTCTGATTTCTACCCACGGAAATCTTCATTCTATGGTAATGACGAAACAGGGATTGTTCTGGGGAATTATCGCAGCACTGACCCTCATGCTTTACACCCTTCTTCCGGTAAAGCTGGTGCAGGAGTTTGGGGCACTGGTGGTGACCGGTTACGGCATGCTCATCGGCGGACTGGTGCTTCTGGTCATAGAGCGCCCCTGGCGCACAAAAGTACAGCTGGATATCCAGACTATCAGCGCTATGGCAGCGGTAATTCTGGTGGGAACCGTACTTTCCTACACCATCTATCTCCAAAGTGCCGCAGATATCGGAGGAGTAAAAGCCGGACTGCTAGCTGCTGTGGAGACCATATCCGCGCCCACTATGTCTGCAATATGGCTTGGCACGAAATTTACCTTGCCTGATATTCTGGGATTTGCCTTTATCATTGCCATGGTCATTCTTCTGGCAGTACCCGGCTTAAAGGCGCAGAAAAAAGAAAAACAGGCGTGAAACTTTCATTTTTTAATCGTACTTCTCGACTGGATGAGAAAGGGAACAAGGGATGAAACAGTTATGGACCAGATGGGGAAAAGCAATCGACATAGAGCATTGCAAGGAAGAATACCCCCGCCCCCGGCTTAAACGGGATAGTTATGTAAACTTAAATGGGCGATGGAAGTATGCCATCCGTCAAGAAAAATGGGAAAAAGAAGAATCTCCGTCATTTTCACAATATGACGGGGATATTTTCGTGCCTTTTTCTCCGGAAAGCCTGCTGTCCGGGGTGAATCGCATCCTCCAGCCGGAGGAAACGCTTTACTATAGAAAGAAATTTTCTCTGCCGGAGGATTGGAAAGACAACAGAGTGTTGCTCCACTTTGGAGCCGTTGATCAGGAATGTCGTGTGTGGTGTGACGGGAAGTATCTGGGTAGTCACACAGGAGGCTATCTTCCTTTTACTATGGAACTTACTGATATTTTAGGAAAAAATCCGGGGCAGCTATGTCACGAACTTACGCTTGCGGTGACGGATGCTACAGAGCAGTCACCCCACGCCAGAGGGAAACAAAAGCTGGTGCGTAAGGGTCATATGGCGTCAATTTTTTATACGCCCCAGAGTGGTATCTGGAAAACCGTGTGGATGGAGGCGGTGCCGGAGGAATTTATTGAGAATGTTCATATCCGGTCGGACATTCATACCGGACAGGTGCAGCTGGAGATGACCGTGAACCGAACCGACAGGATGGAGGGAGAGAACCGGAATGTCCCGGGAAGCTGCCGGATTTTTTATCAGGGACAGCTGATTGCACAGTGCGTGCTTTCCCAGATTTCCAACGGTTCTCTCACCGCAGAAACCGTTATCCCCAAGGAACATCTTCACCTGTGGACAACCGATGCGCCCAACCTCTACGATGTGGAAATCTCGTATGGAAAAGACCGGGTGGCTTCTTACTTTGCCCTGCGCCGGTTCAGGCGGGAAAAGGATAAAGACGGAATCTGGCGCTTTACCTTAAATGACAAGCCCTTTTTCTTTAATGGGGTATTGGACCAGGGGTACTGGCCGGATGGATTGCTCACAGCACCCTCTGACGAGGCACTGCTTTTTGATATACAAAAACTGAAAGCGCTGGGATTTAACACCATTCGCAAACATATCAAAATAGAAGAAGAGCGGTTTTACTACCACTGTGACCGACTGGGCATGGCAGTCTGGCAGGATATGCCAAACGGTGGTGGCGCGATGAATCATTTTTTTGTCACCGATTTGCCAAACTTGTTTCCTTCTTTTGGACGAAAAGTGAAAGACAACCATTATCGTCTGTTTAAGCGTAAGGATGCAAAAGGGCGGGAACAATTTTATCAGGATTTGACCGGTATGGTGGAATTGCTGCGGGACTATCCCTGTATTGCTCTTTGGACACCCTTTAATGAAGGATGGGGACAGTTCGATACAGAAAAAGCTACGGCGCTTATACGAAAGACGGACGATACCAGATTGATCAACGAAGCCTGTGGCTGGTTTGACCAGGGAGGCGGGGATGTCTACAGCATCCACAATTACCTCCGGCCGTTGAAAGTGAAACCACAGCCTGACCGGGTGGTGGCACTCACGGAATTTGGCGGCTATGCCTGCCCCACACCGGGACACATGGCATGTGAAAAGGAGTTTGGCTACAAAGGCTATCAGAATAAACAGCAGCTGTCCGATGCTTACCGGGCTTTGTGGCAGCGGGATGTTTTACCTTGGATAGAAAAAGGCTTATCCGCGGCGATCTACACCCAGACCAGTGATATTGAGGAAGAAATCAATGGCTTTTTCACTTGCGATAGAGAAGTGGAAAAGCTGGAGGCATCTGTAGTGCAGGAAGTCAACCGGAAAGTGGGCACAATGGAAAGGGGACAAAATGAAAAGGAATAGGACGACAAGGAAGAAAAATCAAATACAAAGAAAAATAGGAGTGTTAACGGGAGCTCTGACGATTTTAGCCCTGGCAGGCTGTGGAGCAACGGACTCCACGGCAGCGCAGGAAAAATGGGAAACTCTGGAAAATCAAAGTACAGTGGAAACAGAAATTGCCCAGGAAACCCGGGAAACACAGCCGGAGTTTATGGAAAGAGAATTTACCGTGGCAAAGCCCGGCGAAGATTTTTTCTACCGGGAGGGACAGGAGGAACTTTACCGGGACAGAATCGAATTCCAGGAATTATCGGTTCAATCCAATGACATTTCGGATGCAGACACCTGGTTTCGGCAGAATGACCTGTTTCTTCCTATAATAAAAAACTTCCTTTCTGATAAAACCAAAACCCAGTGGGAGGAGGCTGCCCCGGAACAGGCGAAATGGATTTATGAGGAAATGGCAGAAAGCGTGTCCAGAGGATTTTACGATGACCGGTACTTCTATGAGGTGGTGGACACCGGGCGTAACGGAGAGGATTTAGGTTCCCTGGATTTGTACATGTACCGGTTGGATAGCCGGGAACTGGAAATCACCCTGCACCTCGGTGACTTTTTGTATACAGACGGCTATGAGCCGGCGGCAGATGCAGAATATGACTTTATCCGCCAGACTGTGTTCTGGGCGCAGAGCGAGGGGGACACCCTTTATCTTGCCATCGGTCATAACACCTATGCGGAGGACTGCCCCCACACCGGCTATCTGCTGGCAATCGATTTGCAAAACGGCGAGGTGCTTTGGGAGAGTAGACAGCAGGTGGCTAACGCCAATAACTTTGTCCTGCTGGAGGATGTGATTGTCACCGGTTATGGATTTACCGATGAGTACGATTATCTCCATCTGATTGATAAGGGCATCGGTATTGACCAGAAGTGCGTGGAGCTGAAATCCGCACCGGATTTTCTAGTGGAAAAGGACGGAAAGCTCTATGTCCACACCTACAACACCGATTATGTTTTCCAGATTCGCCGCCAGTCGGAGCTGGCACGGGACACCCAGGCAGTGAAAGCGGAACTGGAGAATCTGCCGGATTCCCTTGAGGAACTGAGCGAGACCTATGATGTCTGCTGTCTGGATTACAACAATGCAATTGTGGGGGACTTTGGAATGGGATATCTTGCCAGCTTCCTGCGGGCAGTGGAGATTGGAGAGCCGGGAAAACTGATTCTCGCCGGAACCACCGATGAAGGGGATGCCATTCTTACCTATATATCCTATAATGGCAAGGATTTTTATGTGATGCAGGACAATTCCCGGGACAAATTCCGGGGAACGGGAGAGGCCTATACCGAGGAAATCTGCGATGCCAGCCGGGTAAGAGAAATGATCGGCGAAGTACAGGGTATGACCAGAGACCGGGAACTCACCCGGGAGGAGCAGGAACAGATTGCGTTTTTTGCCAAAAACCGGCAGCAGTGGCGGTTTGACCTGGAAACCTACGGACCTTACGGCCTGCAATATGCGGTCTACGACTTGGACGGGGATGGCAGGCTGGAACTGATGACCAGCGCATGTATGGGCAGTGGAATATTCTCGGAGAACCATTTTTACCGGATGAGTGAGGATGGCAAAACACTGGAAACTTTGAACCAGAGGGAACTTCCCGGACAGGAAAATCAGGACTTCCCGGACTTGGACGGGTATGACCTGAGCTGGTCCATGGATGCCTGCCGGGATTCCCGGGGCAGGGTTTACTATAGTGGCAGCAATATCGTCCGTAATGGGGCAGCCTTTCATGGAGTCACCCAGGGATTCTTCTATCTGGAGGGGGATATGGTAACCTTCCAGGATATCTGCCGTTCCACCTCCGAGGCAGCTTCCAACAACGTGGACACCATTGACACCTATTACGACATGGACGACAACGAAATCACGAAGGAGGCCTATGATTTGCTGCTTTCCGATTTCGTGAAGGGAATGGAGCAGGGCAAAGCCTACATCAACTGGTTTCCTGACAGTGATGTGACCGGGGACACCGACGATGTCTGGGAGCAGAGACTTGCACAAAGTTATCGCTATGCGTTATATTATTAACAAATAAGGTGACCATTCTGAATACCTAGCCGTGCGTTTTTGCGAATGTGTGTGGCGGGGTTCTGAATGGTTATGAAACAAGACTTACAGGAGAGCAACAAATGAAAACATACACGACAGCAATTTTTGACTTAGATGGAACTCTGTTAAACACGCTGGACGACCTGACGGACTCCGTCAACCATGTGATGGAGCAGTTCGGTTTTCCTACCCACAGCACCTGGGAAATCCGCCGCTTTCTCGGCAATGGTATCCGCGTTCTCATGGAAAAAGCAGTGCCGGAGGGAACAGACGGGGAAACCTTTGAACGGGCATTTGAGGCGTTTCACGCCTACTACACCGACCACTGTGCTATCAAAACCGCACCCTATCCCGGCATGGTGGAGGTTTTGCGCAAACTGAAACAGGATGGCTTTCATACTGCCGTGGTTTCCAATAAAAATGACGAGGCGGTGAAAATCCTCATGGAACAGCACTTCCCCGGACTGGTGGACAGCTCCATGGGTGTCAAGGACGGTATCCGCAAAAAACCCGCACCGGATTCTGTGCTTGAAGTCATGCGGGAACTGGGAGCAACCAAAGAGGACGCGGTTTACATCGGCGACTCCGAGGTGGACAAGGCGACAGCGGACAACTCCGGCTTAAACTGCATCTCCGTTACCTGGGGGTTCCGGGACAGAGACCTGCTGGAAAGCCTGCACCCCTACAAGCTGGTGGACACCGCCGAGGAATTATACCGGACTTTAGTATAAAGGAACACCTTTCATGGATAAATATCAGGTTTTAAAACAATATTTTGGCTATGATTCCTTCCGGGAAGGGCAGGAGCAGATTATTGATGCGCTCCTTTCCCGCCAGGATGCCTTTGGAATCATGCCTACCGGTGCCGGAAAATCCATCTGTTATCAGATTCCGGCACTTCTTTTTGAGGGAATTACCATCGTAGTGTCGCCCTTGATTTCCCTGATGAAAGACCAGGTAGCGCAGTTGAACCGGGTGGGGGTCTACGCCGCCTACCTCAATAGTTCGCTGACTCAAGGTCAGTATTTCAAGGCACTGGAGTATGCCAAAACCGGGAAATACAAGATTATTTATGTGGCACCGGAGCGCCTGCTGACGGATTCCTTTTTATCCTTTGCCAGAACCGCACCCATCGACTTTGTGGCGGTGGATGAGGCACACTGCGTATCCCAGTGGGGACAGGATTTCCGTCCCAGCTATCTGAAAATCACCCAGTTTATCGACCAGCTTGCCAGACGCCCGGTGCTGGGAGCCTTTACCGCCACCGCCACCGATGCGGTAAAAAAGGATGTGGTGGAGATTCTACACTTATGTAAACCATTTCAGATTACCACAGGCTTTGACCGGCAGAATCTCTATTTTGAAGTCCGCGCCCCCAAGGATAAATTCGGGGAGGTTCTGTCCTATGTCATCGAGCATGACAAGGACTGCGGCATTATTTACTGCATTTCCCGGAAACTGGTGGAGGAGGTCTGTGACAAGTTAAATGCCGCCGGTTTTTCTGCCACCCGCTACCATGCGGGTTTGGAGGACGGGGAACGCCACCGCAACCAGGAGGATTTTATTTACGATAGGAAACGAATCATGGTGGCAACCAATGCTTTCGGCATGGGCATCGACAAGCCGGATGTGCGCTATGTCATCCACTACAACATGCCCAAGGATTTGGAAAGCTACTACCAGGAGGCGGGACGTGCCGGACGGGACGGGCTTGCCGCAGAGTGCATCCTGCTGTACAGCGGACAGGATGTGCGTACCAACGAATTTCTCATCAGCCATGACAAGGAAAACGAGGAACTGGATGAGGAAACTTTGCTGGAAATCCAGGAGAAGGACCGCCAGCGCCTGAAAAAAATGACCTATTACTGCATGACCGGGGACTGCCTCCGGGAGTACATGTTGAAATATTTCGG
>CAKRTZ010000052.1 GCA_934402515.1 uncultured Lachnospiraceae bacterium | reverse complement strand
CCCGGTTCCGACAGTTATTTTTCTGCCAGTGCCTTTAACTCCTCCACCAGTTCCAGATCCGACTGCGTCACCTTGAGATTGGTGGTAATCGGCTCTTCTCCCGGGCGGGTCACGCTGATTTCAATGATCGTTCCCTCCGGAACAGATCCATGCCCCAAAAAGACAGCTTTCACAAAAGCCTCAAATTTCGGGTGATTCTGTGTAAATTTGTTTTTTGCTCCCATGAGTTTCATCAGAGCTGCAGGGTTGAATGCCATATATTCACCATTCCTTTTCTAAATGTAAAGTGTAAAACCATGCTGCCAGGTCTCTCCCTTAGCCACCTGGTTGGTATAAGGTCTTTCTTCCAGCGTTCCCTCATACCCTTCTGTGTCACAGATTCCCCACCAGGGTTCAATACATACATAAGAGGCATCCGACATGGGCATGGACCAGATCCCCCATACCGGGCAGTCGGCTTCCATACGGATGTATTCCCAGCCCGCTGCATCTGCAATTCCAACCTCCCGGACACCCTGACCGGCAAAGCATAACGCGTCTTTGTCAAAAATATGATCTACAATGGGAATCACTCCATTGTCCATTTTTACCTCATAATGGTCACCGGTGAGCAGACCGATGGACACATTAATTTCCGTAGCCTTTGCCGATTCCCCTGTAAGCGTTTTATGATTCTCCCCGTACAGACGAATGGTATTTCCATCGGTACGTTTACCGGTCCGCTTTCCGTCAATGATTAACGGACAGGCGAAGGCAGGATGGCCCCCCAGAGAAAAGTACATTGTATCTTTGCCGGAATTCTGAACCCGGTACTTTACCTGCAAGGATGTATCCACTGCCTGGTACTCCACCTCCAACCGGAAAGGAAAGGGATATTTTTTTAGCGTTGCCTCATTGCTCTCAATGGCAAAGATAACCCGGTCACTCTCCTGCTGTGCTACCGTAAAATCCATGTCTCTGGCAAATCCGTGCTTATCAGCCTCATAAGTTTTTCCTCCATGGCGAAAGGCAGCATGCTCCAGCTTGCCGATAAAAGGAAATAAAATCGGGGAGGTCTTACCCCAGTATGCCGGATCTGCCTCCCACATCAGTTCCTGTCCATCACTTTTTCTTACCAGTGACTTTAACTCTGCTCCGTGCAGTTTCACCTCTGCACGAAGCTTCTGGTTTTCTATCACAATTGTCTCCATAAGGGCCTCCGTTTTTCTCATATTTTTATAATGACGATTCAGACCCTATTGGCAAAACCGCTACTCCATATGGCTCTGAATCGTTATTAGTATAACACAAATATCCCCGGACGGGAATGTCCGGGGATACAGGTTTCTTATGCTTTTGTTCTGTCTGCTTCCCGAAGTCTTGCCATGGCTCTCGCCATTGCCATCTTACTGCGGTGGTACTCCAGCATGCTCTGCTGCTGACGCATTGCCTCCTGGGCACGCTCGTAAGAAGCTTTTGCTCTCGCCACATCAATCTCCTCCGGATACTCTGCAGTAGACACCAGCAGAATAAAACGGTTATGGGAAATTTCTGCCTGTCCTGTACCCACAGCAGCAGACTTCCAGGTTCCATCCTCCAACTGGAAACGGATTTCCCCGGTCTGTACGGCAATAATCATTTCCTGATGATTTGCCATAATCGCCAGTTCCCCATCCAGTGCCGGTATAATGATGCACTGGATTTTTCCACGGAAAAACACGCGGCTGGCGGAAATAATATCTGCTCGAAAGAGTGTTGCCATCTCTGCCTCCTATCCGGTATGACTATAAAGTCTTGGCTTTTTCAGCCACTTCATCAATCGTACCTACGTTGAAAAAGGCTGCTTCCGGATACTGATCCATCTCACCGTCCAGGATTGCCTTAAATCCGCGGATGGTCTCAGCAATAGGCACATATTTACCGGATACACCGGTAAAGTTCTCTGCCACATGGAAGGGCTGGGACAAAAATCTCTGGACTTTTCTGGCACGGTTTACGGTAACGCGGTCTTCCTCAGACAGCTCCTCCATACCCAGAATGGCGATGATATCCTGTAACTCTTTATACTTCTGTAAGGTCTCCTGTACACGACGGGCTACCTCATAGTGCTCCTCACCGACCACATCCGGCTCCAGAATACGGGAAGTGGACTCCAGCGGGTCTACTGCCGGATAAATACCCTGCTCCACGATCTTTCTGGAAAGTACGGTAGTGGCATCCAGATGGGCAAAAGTGGTGGCGGGTGCCGGGTCTGTCAGGTCATCTGCAGGCACATAAACCGCCTGAACGGATGTAACAGAACCATTTCTGGTGGATGTAATACGCTCCTGTAACTCACCCATCTCCGTTGCCAGTGTAGGCTGATAACCTACCGCAGAAGGCATACGTCCAAGTAATGCAGACACCTCGGAACCTGCCTGGGTGAAACGGAAAATGTTATCAATGAATAACAGCACATCCTTATGCTGCTCATCACGGAAATACTCCGCCATGGTCAGTCCGGTTTCAGCCACACGCATACGGGCTCCGGGGGGCTCATTCATCTGACCAAACACTAAGGCGGTTTTTTCCAGTACGCCGGATTCTTTCATTTCTACCCAGAGGTCATTACCCTCACGGGAACGCTCGCCGACACCGGTAAAGATGGAATATCCACCATGCTCGGTTGCAATATTACGAATCAACTCCTGAATCAATACGGTTTTACCTACACCGGCACCACCGAAAAGACCGATTTTACCGCCCTTTGCGTAAGGTGCTAACAAATCGATAACCTTGATACCGGTCTCAAACATTTCCGCTACCGGACGCTGCTCCTCAAAAGAGGGCGGCTCTCTGTGGATGACCCACTTCTCGCCTTCGTTTGGCTGCTCACCATCATCGATGGCCTCACCAAACACATTGAACAGACGGCCCAGGGTCTGCTCACCAACCGGAACCTTGATGCCGGAACCGGTTGCAATTACCTCCATATCTCTGCAAAGACCATCACTGGATGCCAACATGATACAGCGCACCGTGTTGCCACCGATATGCTGTGCCACTTCCATGACCAGTTTTTTATCACCGTTCATGACCTCCAATGCGTCCTTGATATGGGGAAGTTTACCATCAGGGAATTCCACGTCTACGACGGGTCCCATGATCTGTACGATTTTTCCCTTGTTCATTTCTATAATCATACCTTTCCGTAACCTGCAAACTTTGTAAGTTACCCTTGTGATTTCTTACGTTTCTGCGCTTTCGCGCCACCAATCACTTCTGTAATCTGCTGCGTAATCTGCGCCTGTCTGACTCTGTTGAACTGGATATTCAAGTCGTGCAGCATCGCCGCACTGGAATCATTGGCAGCCTGCATCGCCACCATACGGGCATTCTGCTCACTGCAGAAGGATTCCACCAGTGCCGCATAAATAAAACCGCCCACATAGTTGGGTACACAGTTGTCCAGCACAGCATCCAAAGAAGGCTCAAATGTAAAATCCTCCCGCCGTACATCCAGTGGAATTTTATGCTCCTCATCGAAGTCGGAACGGTACAGGGGCAGCAAACGCTGGAACTCTGCTTCCACGGTCATACTGTTTAACATGCGGGTATAGATAACATACACTTCGTCAAGCTCATGGGCATTGTAATCTGCCAGGATTTTATTACAAATGATTCTGGCTCTGCCCAGATTAGGATTCTGCGCTGTGTACTGGAAATGCTCGTCGATGGGAATTCCCTTTGTGGTGAAATACTGTCTTCCCGCCTCTCCAACCACATAGAGACGGAAATTGTTGTCGTCCTCCATGAGTTTTTCTGCCATTTTCAGTACATTATGGTTGTAAGCACCAGCCAGTCCCTTATCCGCTGTCACCACGATATAGCCACGGCGTCTGTCCGGATTCCTGTCATCCTCCTCCTGACTTTTGGAGAAGTATTTGTTGTTCAAATCCGGCACATGACGGAGCATCCTGGCAATCATTGCCTCCATGCCGAAAAAGAATGGCTCGGTGTCCTCTAAGTTTCTACGCGCCTTCTGCAATTTGGTGGATGAGATCAGATACATTGCGTTGGTGATTTTCCGGGTATCCTCGATACTGCTGATACGTTCCTGAATTTCTCTCGTATTCGCCATCTATCTCACCTCTATTTTTCTGTTCCGGGTACAAACCGCTCTGCCTTAAACTTCGCAGCTGTCTCCACAATACGCTCCGCTGTCTCATCTTCCAGTCTGCCTGTGCTGGTCAGCTCGCTGATGATATCGGAATGTTCATTATGGAAATATTCTAACATTTCTCCCTGGAAACGCTTTACGTCTTTTAAGTTCAGGTCTGCCATCAGCTTGCCACGGGTAGCGGCACACAGGGTAATAACCTGCTCTGCCATGGATAAGGGCTTGCTCAAAGGCTGCTTTAACAGCTCCATCAGGCTCTTACCATAAGCTAACTGGCTGGCTGTGGTGTCATCCAGATCGGAGGCAAACTGGGTAAATACTTCCATCTCACGGTACTGTGCCAAATCAATACGCACGCTTCCGGCTGCCTTCTTCATCGCCTTGGTCTGGGCTGCACCACCTACACGGGATACAGAGAGACCGACATTGACCGCAGGTCTCTGACCGGAGAAGAACAGATTGCTCTCCAGGAAAATCTGACCATCGGTAATGGAGATCACGTTGGTGGGAATGTAAGCGGATACATCACCCGCCTGGGTTTCGATGATCGGCAGTGCGGTAATGGAACCGCCCCCCAGTGCATCGGAAAGCCGGCTGGAACGCTCCAGCAGTCTGGAATGGAGATAGAATACATCTCCTGGGTACGCCTCACGTCCGGGAGAACGCTCCAGCAACAGGGACATGGCACGATATGCTACCGCATGCTTGGATAAATCATCGTAAACGATGAGCACATCCTTGCCCTGGTGCATGAAATACTCTGCCAGTGCCGTACCGGAATAAGGAGCGATAAACTGTAACGGTGCCGGGTCGGACGCTGTGGAAGATACCACAATGGTATAGGAAAGGGCATCGTTTGCCTTTAAGGTATTGACCAGTTTGGCAACAGTAGACGCCTTCTGACCGATGGCTACATAAATACAAATCACACCCTTGCCACGCTGGTTGATAATGGTATCCATTGCAATAGAGGTTTTACCGGTCTGACGGTCACCGATGATTAACTCACGCTGTCCACGTCCGATAGGGAACATGGAATCAATGGCCAGAATACCGGTTTCCATAGGAACAGACACGGATTTACGGTCTACGATACCAGGTGCCTGTGCCTCTACGGGATAGTAATCTACGGAAGGAATGTCTCCCTGTCCGTCCAAAGGCGCACCCAGGGCATCAATAACACGTCCACAGAATGCATCACCTACAGGAATACCGGCACGTTTTCCGGTTCTCGCCACACGGGAGCCTTCTGTGATTTCCACATCACGTCCAAAGAGGATCACACCGATTTCGTTCCGGCGGATATCCTGTACCATGCCCTTGATGCCGGAGTCAAACAGTACAATTTCTCCGTACATGGCGTGGTCAATTCCATCGATGTTGGCAATACCGTCAGCGACGGATTTGACTACACCGATTTCCATGCCTTTGGCTTCTAAGTCAAAGTTTTCAATTTCTGTTTTTAAGATGGAAATAATTCCATCGGTGGAGGTGGAGTTCTTAATCTGCTCCATTTTCTGCTCAAACTGCTTCATCCGGCCTTTGGTACTCCAGTCGAATTCCTCCCCACCGGCACGGATCACAAAACCATCACCCAGAGAAGGATCCTCCTCCAGTTCTAAGTCCATATCCTCTCTGCCAAACTTCCGCATCAGGAAATTCCGGATTCCCATCAGCTGTTCGTCAGTGGGTTTCTTTACATAGGCAAGGGTCGCATGAAATTCCTCGGCAGACTGGGGTGTCAGCTCATAATAAGCCTTGGCAATCTCCGGAAACATCTCCACTTCGTTGTTATCACATAATACCTTCAGAAAGTCCCTGATTTCTTTTGGGAAAATTTTGTCAATGACATTGTGTTTTCTCTCCAGGGATACCGCAGGGTTTGCCAGATCTTCCATAATCTGGTCAACGGCTTTAAAAATATCTGCGGTCTGCTGGATCAGGTCTTTCTGGATTTTGAGTTCATGCAGCTCTACTGCATATTTCTTACAATTTTCAGTCAACCTGTTCACCTGCTTTTCTCAAAAATTCATCGTAAAGGTCTCTGTCGCTCTGGGACGGGGTTTTCTCTCCCACCACTTTAGCAGTTGCATTGACCACCATATCAGCGATTTCAGCCTGTGCACTTTTTAAGATTTTGGTCTTTTCTGTCTCGGCTGCGTTCTTGGCATCCTTTAAGATACCCTCTGCTTTCTCATCAGCCTCGCCCACGATACGATTGTACTCCGCAGTCGCTTTCTGTCTTGCCTCGGACACTGCCTTGGCTTTTTCATCCTCTACTGTCTTCATGGACTCTTCGTACTGTGCTTTCAGACCTTCTGCTTCTTTCTGTTTCTCTCCGGCGATGGCAAACTGTGCGTCTGCCTCCTCCTGACGTTTCGCAATAATAGCATTGATACGTCCAAACAGAAACTTTTTCATCAGAAAATACAGAATCAGCAGGTTGACAATAGTCCATACCAAATTTAAATCAAATTTAAGCACCTATCACACCCGCCTTCCATTATCCTAACATCATAATAATCAGTAACGCGATAACGAAACCGTAAATAGCGGTTGCCTCGGCAAGTGCACATCCCAACAGTAAAACCTTGGTTACTTTGCTCTCTGCTTCCGGCTGTCTTGCTACAGCGTCTGCTGCGTGGGAAGTTGCGATACCGATACCGATACCTGCTCCTGCACCTGTTAATACTGCGATACCTGCTCCGATTGCTAATAACATATCCATAGTGTTTTTCTCCTTTTTCTACTGAACTTTTTACTCAATTGCCTCTTTGATAAATAATGATGTTAAAAATACAAATACATATGCCTGAATTAATCCGTCAAACAAGTCAAAATACAAGCTAAACGGAATAGGCAGAACTGCCGGAAGAATATTTTCAATCAATTTCATAATGACGAATGCTCCCAGTACGTTTCCGAACAGTCGCATACACAATGAAAGCGGTCGGATAATAATCTCCAGCACATTAAGAGGTGCCACAATCGCAATTGGCTGTGCAAATGATTTTCCCCAGCCTTTGAGACCTTTGGCACGGATACCTGCTGCCTCGATGAGTATAATACTCATAATTGCCAGTGCAGCCGTTACATTCACATCCTTTGTGGGGGGCTTCATGCCGAAATAACCGATCAGGTTGGCAAAGCCTATGTACACCAGAACCGTGGTCAGATAAGGGACATATTTTTTGCCCTCCTCTCCGATCATGTTCTCCACCATTCCATTCAGCTTGGTGACCACGAATTCAGCAAATGCCTGTCGTTTCGTGATGTTCTGCGTCTTTAGCCCATGGGTAAGCCACAGAGATAACAGCAGCAGGGCTGCCATGATAATCCAGGTCACGACCACTGATTCTGAAATGGGGATTCCACCGAAAATCGGTATGGTAAACACGGTTTCGACATTCAGCTCTTCAACAAGAGCATCACCCATATTTCCCATTTGAACACTTCCTTTCTTCTTTTTTCTATAAGTACAAACAGCATAGTGCTGATGACTCCTGAAACATTAAACCATAACTCCGGAATCTTCCTTGTTTTCCTCGATGCGTTCGTTCATCTTCACGAAAGGCTTTCCGCAAATCAGACCAATCACTACAGAAACCGGAATATAGAGTGCCAGTTTGCCGATGCACTCCCAGTAATAGTTATCGTACATGCCCGCTACGCACTCACGCATGGCATCCATGGCATAAGGGAAAGGCAGGAATTTGTAAATATCCTGATAGATCTGGGGCAGTGTCTGAACCGGGAATGTACCACCGGCACCTGCCACCTGAATTACCATAATCACAACCGCCAGTGCCTCACCGATGTTTCCGAAAGCGACGGTCAGGGAATAAATCAATAAAGTAAAGACAAAGCTTGCCATGGAGGCTGCCAGCCAGAACTTAAAGGGATGCAGGCACTGGATGCCCACATAATACAAATCACCCAATACCGTCAAAAGAGCCTGCGCCTGACCAATCAGGAAGAATGTCAGGTATCGTCCCACATAGGATTCGGCAGGTTTTACTTTTCCCACACCGGGAAGAGGTTTGACTCCCACATGAATGATTGCCACCAGAATCAAGGAACCTACCCAGATGGCAAGCACGGAATAGAAGGGGGACATAGCCGAGCCGTAATAATCAATGGGATAAATTGCCTCTGTCTCAATCTCTACCGGAGCGGACATAAAGCTTCCGATGGTGTCCGGATCCGTACTCAACAGTTCCATCAAGACCTGATAGCCGTCTCCATCCCGCAGTTCCGTAAGCGTATCTACGGTATCCTGTAACTGGGATTTCATGTCGGTAATCAAGTCCTTGGTTTCATGGAGATTGATTCCCATGGTTTCAATGCTGGCATTGAACTGGTCTAAATCCTCCTGCATATCTGCATAAGTGGAGGACACAGATTTCAACAAACTCTGCATACTGCTTAAGGATGCGGAAAGGGACTGGGCAATTCCCAATTTTCCTACGATACCGCTGTTTAATGCGCCCTGTGCCTGAGAAATGGCACTCTGTCCGTTTTTGATGGCATCCTCCGCAGTAGTGGACTCTCCTGCCACCTCGGAGGTTGCGGAAACGGAATCGGTGATCATAATGAAGGAATCCACCAGAGTTTCAAAGCTCTCCACTTCCGTCATCACGCTGTTCAGCTTTTCAATCAGCACATCCACTAAGGAACCGGCGTCGGTAATACCTAGCTCCGATGCACTGTCAGAATTCATAATCGTGCCGGATACCTTGGTCAGGGTTTCTGCCAGAGTGCTGATAAAGGTTGCATTCACCTGACGCTGCACTGCAGTTTTGGCCTTGCCGGTAATCTTCGGTGCGATGGCGTTTTTCTTTTCATTTTCATAATAAATAATTTCGGGATGCTCGATATCCTGGGTCAGCACGCTGACAAATCCCTCGGTGAAGTTCTCCGGAATCACCAGTGCCGCATAATACTCTCCACTGTAGACACCGTCAATCGCCTCCTGGGTAGTATCGGTAAATACCCAGCCAATGGTGGTATTGGACTGCAATGCCTCAACTACGGAATCACCCATATTAAAATAGGCATCTTCAATATTGGCACCCACATCGTCGGAGGCAACTGCCACTTTCAGACGGGAAGTGGCTTCCGGTCCGTAGGGATCCCAGTTGGACAAAATATTAAACCATGCATACAGGCAGGGTAAAACAGTCAGTCCTAAAATAACCACAATGGCAACCACATTGGTTTTTATTCTTTTATAATCCGTCACAAAGACAGCAAAGATGTTTTTCATTTATGTTCTCTCTCCTGCTTTTCCAATGCTTTTGCCCTGCGCATTTCAATATAGGCCTGTGCGTCTTTTTTCGTTCCGCTTGCCGCCTGCTGCTGGCTCTGTGCCACTGCCTGGCTGCCCAGTGCCTGCACGTAGCGCTTGATGCTGTCCACCAGTTCTGCCTCCATCTGTTCCAGCTGTTCATTGGCTGCCTCTGTGGCAAATGCCTGGTCAACTACTTCTTTGTCGATGATGTCCTCATTGTCGGATGCCCGGCCGGCATTTCGTTCTGCAGATTCCGTCTCCAGATCCTCCAGAACCTGAAGCATGGGCTGGGCTGCCTGGGAATCCAGAAGTCCACTGTTGCGGATCACCTTCTCCACCACAGGGGGCTCTGTAATCAGTCCCTGAATCTCGTCATCTTTTTTGATGCCAAGTTCGCTGAGTTTCATCTGAGCCTGATAATCGCTGTATTCCACCACAATCAGATAGATGGAGATGGCAAAGAGGGATACAATCCAAAGCACCAGAAAGACCACTTTATTACTGTCTAAGGCAAACATGACTGCCATAAAAATCAGTGGGATAATCAGAACACAGCGGATGCCGTATTTAATCCGTTTCTGGTTTTTCTCATGCATTTCCTGCTGATATTCAAGAATTTTTTCTGTGGATTGAGTTTGTTCCATATAAAATCCTCACTTTAAAATTACATTAAGCCTGTATCTTCCATACGTTTCTCGATGTAGTGGTTGACTTTCATGAAGGGGACACGGATGACCAGTCCCACGGCAAGGGAGGCTGCCACGAAAATCATTAAATCTCCCAGGTATTTCCAGAAATCGCTTTCGTACATGCCGCTCACGGTCTCACGGATTGCGTTAATCGCATAAGGGAACGGGAAGAAGGTATAAATGGACTGGAAAATACTGGGCAGAATCTCGATGGGGTAAGTTCCGCTGGAACCTGCAATCTGGATCACCACAATAACCACCACGGCTGCCTTCCCGATATCCCCAAAGGATACGGTCAACGTATAAATCAACAGGGTAAAGGTAAAGCTGATCACCGCCCCTGCCAGATAAAACTTGCCAGGCTCTAAACACTGGACACCTAAAATATGGATATCGCCCCAGACACAAATGAAAGATTGCAGCTGTCCCATAAGAAAGAACAATACATAACGTCCAAAAAACAGCTCCCAGTCCTTTGCGTCCTTGTACTCATTTTTCCTGTTTACCTTTACCCGCATGAGGGATACCAGGAAAATTCCTCCTACCCAGAGTGCCAGTGTGGTATAGAAAGGAGTTACTGCAGAACCGTAGTTGGCGGTTTCATAAACCGGCTCGGTCACTACGGTTACCGGCTGGGAAAGAAATTCCCCGTACAATGCAGGTTCTTTCTGCATAATCTCCATAAATTTCTCGTATTTTTCATCCCCTTCCACAGCATCAATCTGGTCAAGAATAGAATCCAGACGCTCTGTGGTGGTATTTAAAATTGCTTTGGAATTCAGCAGTGCCGTATTGCCCGCCAGTAAGGACTGGCTCACACCATCCAGCACCGTGTCCATTCCCGTCACATCCACGGTGGATGCTTTCACATTGGAAGGGATGCTCTGCACGGAGCTGTTCACATCACCGGCAGTTTCCATTACTTTCTTGGAGAGATCCGCATAAACCTTCTGGTTAAAATTCGGAAGCTGTGCCACTGCCTCGTCCACGGCAGTGCTGACAATCTGCTTGTTAATCTCGGACAGGGTTCCTGTCACGGTTTCTACTTTATCATCCACCTTGCTGGCGGTAGTAGCTGCCTTTGAGGTGGCTGTCTGTGCTGCTTTTGCTGTTTTGGATGCAGCCTCTGCTGTTTTTTTCAGGTCATCCACATCCACCCCCGCCTGAGACAGTAAATCCTTCTGACTGTCGCTCAAGCCATTGATGGTATCTACTACCTTATCGGCGTTGGTTGCAATGGTTCCCAGACTTTGGGAAGCTTCATTGAGATTTTTTCCAAGCTCCGGTGATACGGTTCCGGTTTTTGCAGAAGTCTGAGCCGCATTTAATGCATTGTTGGTGGCAGTTACAGCCACTGCCATGGCATTTAAACTGGTTCCGATCATGGTATTAGCGGTGGATGCCGCACTGTTTACCACACCGGATGCCAAATCTTTTGCCTGAGAAGATGCCTTATTGATACCATTGACACTGTTGGTAATCGCCGCATTCAGTTTCGGAATCAAATCTTTCATGCTAAGAACCGTGTCAGACAGAGATTCGTTGCAATCCATAAAGGAATCCAGCAGTCCGTCATAGGCTACCAGATTGTCTTCAACCCGGCGGAGCTGACTCATCAAATCATCAATGACACTGCCTTCTCCTTCCTCGCCAGCCAACTCGTCAATGCTCTCGGAAAGCGTGGTCACCACCACATCAATAAACTCTTCATTAATGCTTGCCTGTAAAGTGGAAGAACCGGTGTCGGTAATCTTCGTGGCAATGGCATTCTTTTTCTGATTCTCATAATAAGTAATCTTCGGATGCTCCATTCCGTTGGCAATGCAGTTGTACATGCTGGAACTGAAGTCCTCTCCCATTACCAGAGCAGCGTAATACTCTCCACTGTAAACTCCATCAATGGCCTCCTGGGCCGTAGCCGGGAAAGCCCAGCCAAGACTGGTATTCTCATGGAGATTGTCTAACACCTGGTCACCCATGTTCACAAAGGTTCCATCATCCTTCTCATATCCTGCATCCTCAGACACTACGGCAATGGGTACATTTGATGTATTTGCATAGGGATCCCAGTTGGAATAAATGTTAAACCAGGCATATAAAGATGGCAGAATACACAATCCCAGTGCAATAATCAATGCTAAAATATTTCTGGATAAGCCTTTGATATCATCTCGAAAAATTGCAAAAATGTTTTTCACTCAAAAACACCTCATAAATGATCAGTTTGTATAGGAAACTTATGTATATCATAACATGAATTGTTCATAAATGCCAAAAACAAATTGAATATACACTCATTTTCACCTATCAAGTTATTTTACTCAAAAAAAGTCCTTTTGCAAGCGACAAATTCACTCGTTTGTATTCCGATTTTAAACATTTCTTTGTGCATGTAAGCTAACTCTATAATGGTAATGACAAAAAAGACCACTACCCTTTGAAAGAGTAATGGTCTTTTCTCTGCGGTTAACAGGACTTGAACCTGCACGGTCTCCCACCAGAACCTAAATCTGGCGCGTCTGCCAATTCCGCCATAACCGCCTGTCTATACCGACTAAGGAATCATAGCATAGAATCGGGACTGTTGTAAAGGAATTTATCCAATTTTCGATATAACAGTCCGATTCACATGTACCAGAAAAATGATTGTCATAATCAGGGATACCACTTCTGCAATAGGGAAGCACCACCATACCAGATTCAGATTCCCGAACTGTGCCAGAAAATACGCAACCGGAAGCAGCACCACCAGCTGTCTGGCAATGGAAATGATCATACTGTATACAGCATATCCCAATGCCTGGAAAATGCTTCCGCAGGCGATACCAAAAGCGGCCATAAAGAAATGCACACTGATAATCCGCAATGCCGGTACACCGATGGACAGCATCGTCTCCGAAGCATCAAACAAAAGCAGCAGCTGCTCCGGAATGAGCTGAAACAGCAGGAAGCCAATGGTCATAATTGTCACTGCATAGACAAGACCATGTTTTACCGCTCCGGTGACACGCTTACGATTCTCTGCTCCGTAATTGTATGCAATGATAGGAATGATTCCGTTATTTAAACCAAACACCGGCATGAAAATAAAGCTTTGCAGTTTGAAATAAACACCAAACACCGCCGTTGCAGTGGAAGAAAAGGTCAACAGAATCTGATTCATTCCAAAGTTCATAACGGAACCGATCGCCATCATGATGATAGAAGGAACACCGATTTTATAAATTTCTCCAATCAGACATCCCTCGGGGCGGAAACCCTTCATATGAATATACACTTCCACATTTTTTCTGTGGTTTAAGATCATTGCCATAATACCTGCCACAATCTGTCCGATAACCGTAGCAAGTGCCGCACCGGCAACGCCCATGCGGGGCATTCCTAACAGACCAAAAATCAGAATCGGGTCGAGAATGATATTGATAATTGCTCCGGTTCCCTGGGTAATCATGGTATATACCGTCCGGCCGGTAGCCTGGAGCATCCGTTCAAACATAATCTGGAAAAAGCAACCGATAGACAGGCAACAGCAGATCGTCACATAAATGGTTCCGCTCTCCACAATTTCCTCGATGTCAGTCTGTGTGGCAAAAAATGCACGGGCTCCGAAAATTCCAATCAGCAAAAATACAACATAGCTTAGGAATGCAAGCATGACTGCACTCTCTGCAATTTTATTAACGCGATCATATTTTTTTGCACCAAGTGCCCGGGATAAGAGGGCATTGACACCTACTGCGGTGCCGGATGCCACGGCAATCATCAGGTTCTGAATCGGGAAAGCCATAGAAACTGCCGTCAATGCATTCTCACTGATTCTCGCCACAAAAATACTATCTACTATATTATAAAGAGCCTGTACCAACATGGACAGCATAATGGGTAAAGACATGGTGATGATCAACTTGCCCAGTGGCATCACACCCATTTTATTTTCCTGTAGTTTTTGTTGTTCCATCGTTTTCTCCTTTCCTTTTCTCATAGCCAACTCGGTCTGTTTTCCGGGAAGCCACTTTAATCAGCGCGGCCATCACATGGGACACCCCCACTGCTATCGAATTTATTTTCATCCTTTTTACCCTTTCAGGGCACTTACCCAAAAAATAGCGGAAAACTTGATTTCTACAAGCTTTCCGCTGTTTTAAAGTAGTGAGGCATCGGGGATTCGAACCCCGGACAACTTGATTAAAAGTCAAGTGCTCTACCGACTGAGCTAATACCCCATATGAAATTATAGAAACTGGGCTAACCAGATTCGAACTGGTGAATGCAGGAGTCAAAGTCCTGTGCCTTACCGCTTGGCGATAGCCCATCAACAACACCAAGCTTGCCCTTGGTAAATACCAAAAGGGTGGGTAGTGGGACTCGAACCCACGGCCTCCAGAGCCACAATCTGGCGCGCTAGCCAACTGCGCCATACCCACCATATTGACTTGAGAGACTCTCGTCTCAATGTGCCCGAAGGGATTCGAACCCCCGACCCACGGCTTAGAAGGCCGTTGCTCTATCCAGCTGAGCTACGGACACAGCTTACGGTTAGACATAACCGAGAGCGGGTGATGGGAATCGAACCCACGTATCCAGCTTGGAAGGCTGGTGTTCTACCATTGAACTACACCCGCAAGTGTTAAGTTAAAATCGGGGTGACAGGATTCGAACCTGCGACCTCCTGGTCCCAAACCAGGCGCTCTAGCCAAGCTGAGCCACACCC
>CAKRTZ010000051.1 GCA_934402515.1 uncultured Lachnospiraceae bacterium | reverse complement strand
TTTGAAACTTTTTTCTGAAACTTATTCTTTTTGGAATGTTTCAGGGTTGCATTACTGTTTATTTGTCAAGGTGCTTTGTCGCTTCAGTCACAAGCGACTTTGTTATAATAGCAAAAGTGGATAAGGAAGTCAACAACTTTTTTGACTTTTTTTTAAAAATATTTTGTTCTATTCGTGAAAGCCCCTAAAATCGGGCAATCAGCCTTTCTTCAGCCCATTTTTCAAAGACAAGCAGATAGTTATTTTCATACATCCAACGCAAAAATTCATTTTCCTGCATCCACTGGTTCAACTGGCTTCCCATGTTTCCCATTGTATAATTAAGAAGAAGCGCATCCAATAACCATAAAAGAATCATCACTTCCAGTATTCCAAGAATCATCCCCAGTAATTTATCAACTCCTTTGATTACCGGAAGCCTGGATAGCATTTTGGCCGGAAGGAGTACCGTTCTGATGACTCTCCAGGCCAGAAGTACAATCACCAGTAAAATCAGACAGATCAGTACATCCGTCTGATTTGCCGCTTTATAAAAGCGGATCATCATTTCCACCAGCACAAAAACCAGTCCCAATGTGACCCAGCCGATGAATTTCTGAATTCCTTTCACCAATCCCGACCGGTATCCCAGTATAATCTGTGTCGGTACAAGGATAAGCAAAACGATTACTACCATATTCATATGTATGTTTCTCTTTTCCTGTTTCTACTTCAATTGCACCACATCGATGGAGTCTTGTGTCACCACCGTATATTTATAGGCGGATGATGTGGGAATCATAAGATTAATCATCTTTTCATAATTGCCGGAGTACTTTTGTATGCCGTCCATACTATAGATCAGACATTCATCTTTTCCATATAATACAATTGACTCTTTATCCAGTAAGATATTCTGGCTTTCCATATCATAGGTGAGGGTAAGCTTTTTATTTCCATCTGAACTATACACATCCATCTGGTATTTCGTCTCACCGCTCTGATTCAGATACACCAGTGCCACGTAGCGTTCATTATAATATACCGCCTGGACTTCCTTATCAAACAAAACCTCCGCCGCACTGACCGGTTTCTGGGCTCCGGAATAAAACATCAGCCGTCCGTCCGCCACGGCAAAAGCCAGCGTATCATTCATAAACTGCACATAGGGTACAACACTGTCTGCATAGTCATATCCACTCACATAATTATCAATAGCATCCTGTCCTACCTCTCCAAAATTATAAAAGGCAACGCTGGATTTGATCTTTCCGCTGTCTGCATATAAATAGGATACCTGTAATAATTTTCCATTAGGAGACAGACTTGCTGCAACTGGATAACCGCTGTTTTTCATGGTTGTTTTCATTTTGGCAATCAGTTCTCCCTGGGAATCATAAAGATAGATCCAGGTAATACCTGCTTCCTCCAGAATTGTGGCAACTTCCCCGTTTCCCGCTATACTGAAGTTCGTGATAGGCATGTTGGTATCGATTTCTCCCATGGTTCCCGAGGTATTCATGACATAAATTTTCCGTCCGTTGTAATCACCGACTCCTACAACATTTCCACAAATCCGTACCATAGGGTTTTGCATCTCATAGGCCTGGTTCCATACATCTTTTCCCTTGGAGTCCGTGCACTTGATTCCATCGTTGGAGTACAGCAGCAATTTGTCTGAAAATGCCAGCGTGCTTACTCCACCGGCTATTTTCAGGGATTCACTGGTAAGCCGGTTATATGTTGTATAGACTTTATTTCTGGTCTGTGTAACAATCATAACGCCCACCACGGCAATGCACAGCACTGTCACGAGGATTTTAAAAGCATTTCCCCATCGATGTTTTGCGATTTTTTTTTCATAATCGGAGGATTCTTTGTTTTCCCCCGGTTTTACAAGTCTCAAATTTGGTGCCATGGTATCCTCATTTCAGTTCTGTGGCCTGTATCCAGGCATCACTCCATGCATTTCCCCACGCATGCATTTTCTCATAGCTGTTAATGGTGGTAACTCCCTGTAATAGTATCACAATTGCCAACAAAAATGCAACGATCTTACCCAGTTCCCTCACAGGCATGCCTGGTTTCCTCTGATGGAATCCTCTCTTCCTCTTCCGTGGAATATTTCTCATCTTCCGCACCGGAGGTACATATTCCTGTAAATAAATCATGGTGAACTCCTATAAAAATCAAAAGAGCGGAATTTCCTGCTGATCCGCTCTTTTGTAAAATCGCTATTTATTTTCTGTTATAAAATCAGACAAACTGAAAAATTGTAGTAGTTTCGTAGGGTCTGTCCGGTCCAAAGATGCAGGAAGGGAACTCCGGCTTATTCACACTATCCGGATAAAACTGGGTCTCCAGGCAAAGTCCGGAACGTTTCTGATAAAGAACTCCATTTTTTCCCGTATGGGGTGTAATGAAATTACCTGCATAAAACTGTACGCCCGGCAGATCTGTGGACACCTCCATGGTCAAACCACCATCCGGTGCTTCCACCGTTGCCACCTTCCGCACACCGGTTCCATAGCCATTCAGTACCCAGTTATGGTCATAACCACCGGCAAAGTTCAGCTGGTCGTAATCGGAGTCTATTCGCTCTCCCACCACCTTCATTGTGGTAAAGTCCATCGGCGTACCTGCTACCGGCAAAATTTGTCCTGTGGGAATGGATTCCTGATCCGCACGGGTAAAATAGTCTGCTGCCAATTGCAGTTTGTGGGACTCGATGGTTCCCTGACCTTGTCCCATCAGGTTAAAATAAGAATGATTGGTCATGTTTACGGGGCAATCCGCATCACTGGTTACACGGTAATGGATCTCCAACCCATTCTCCCTGGTCAACACATAAGTAACCGCACAATGTTTATTTCCCGGAAAGCCCATGTCACCATCCGGACTGTCCAGTGTAAAGGTGATGCAATCATCTCCCGGCTGTGCCGTCCACATCCGTTTGTGAAAACCGGATACGGGATCCGAATGAAGATTATTTTTTCCGTCGTTCACCAGCAGCTGATAGGTCTTTCCATGCAGAGTAAACTTCGCATTTCCTGTCCGATTTGCCACCGGTCCGATTATCGCTCCAAAGAAGGGCATATTTACTTCATATTCCTGTACACTGTCATATCCCAGGACAACATCCCGCAGTTTTCCGGATTGATCCGGCACTTCCAGTTTAACCAGCAGGGCTCCAAAATCTGATACGGCAGCCCGCATACCGGATGCATTTTCCAGGACATAAAGTGATGCCTTGCGTCCATCCCTGGTCATTCCAAATTTCTGTTGTATAACGCTCATCAGATTCCTCCCGAATCTATAATTCCACACGTCCCTCCAGGGCGCGCAGTAAGGTTACTTCGTCAATATATTCCAGATCTCCACCCACAGGTACTCCGCTGGCAATTCTGGTCACCCGTACTCCGGTGGGTTTGATCAGTTTACTGATGTACATGGCTGTCGTCTCTCCCTCCAGACTGGAGTTGGTGGCAATGATCACTTCCTCCACATCGCCCTGCAGGCGTGCCACCAGTTCCTTCAGCTTGATATCTGACGGTCCGATTCCCAACATGGGAGAGATGGCTCCATGAAGCACATGATAAACACCCTCGTATTTGCCAGTTTTCTCATAGGCCGCCAAATCTCTTGTGTTCTCCACCACCATAATCTGTTTTTTGTTTCGTTTGGGATTGGCACACACAGGACAGATATCGTTATCCGTCAGAGTATAACATTCCTTACAATAGCGCACATTTGCCTTGGCATCCAGAATGGTGTTCGCCAACCGCTCCACCCGATCCTTTGGCATGTTGATCAGATGAAACGCCAGTCTCTGGGCTGATTTCTGTCCGATTCCCGGCAGTGCTGCCAGTTCATCAATCAGTCGATTGATATGTCCACTGTAGAGTTCCATTAGAAAGGCAGGCCTCCCAGACCTCCGGTCATTTTGTTCATCATATCCGCGTTGGCAGATTCTGCCATGCGCAGTGCTTCGTTGGTTGCTGCTACAATTAAATCCTGCAGCATCTCGATATCATCCGGATCAACCACTTCTTCCGAAAGAGTTACCTTGAGTACTTCCTTTTTTCCGGATACAGTCACTTCCACTGCTCCACCGCCAGCTTTGGCCGTAAATTCCTTCGTTTCCAATTCTTTCTGATTCTCTTCCATCTGACGCTGCATGCGCTGCGCCTGTTTCATCAGATTGTTCATATTGCCCGGCATTGCTCCTGCCGGAAATCCTCCACGTTTTGCCATGATTAAGTCCTCCTATTTATTTTCGTTAAAATGGCTCCGGTTCTTCTTCCCCATCGTCCTGTTCTATATCCATCTGGATCAGTTGGGTCAGATCCGGAAAGCTGGTATCAAAATCCTGTCTGCTGCCAATGGCCTGATAGGTGATTGCCACTTCTTTACCAATCATCTGAGAAGCCAGCTGTTGTAGGGTCTGCCGGTTCTCTTCACTTTTTATAAAGTAATCCGAAGCCACACCATCCTCTAATACTACCAGAAGAGACCCGTCGGCCGCAAGAGACAACTTGGCTGCCTTCAAATAGGATTTCATGGGGTAGGCAGTGTCACCCACCACTTCAGGCCAGCGCTGAACCAGTTGCTGGACATCCTCCGGAATCGCCTTTGGCAGTTCCGGTTTCACCGGTTTTGTGATTCCTGTATTTGGCATTGTTCCTCCGGGAGCAGCTGTCTGTACCACCACACCTTTTTCTATTTTTTCTTCCAGATTACGAATGCGGTCAAGCAAGGCATCCGTCTGTACCTCCATCTGGGGTCTGCACAGCTTGATCAATGCAATCTCAATAAGGATCCGTTTCTGCGCTGCATAGCGGATTTGTCCCGATAAATCAGAAAAAATGCGAATGTAACGGATAATCACAGGAGCATCCAGCATCGCTGCTTCTTCCTTCAGCCTGATAAGATTGTCTGAAGAAACATCGATGACATCTTCCATATCATCCGAAGTCTGAACCAGTAATAGATTTCGCAGATACCAGGTAAATTCCGACACAAACTGCATCAGTTCCCGTCCCTGCATCACAATTTCTTCTAATAAATTAATACACCCGGTGACATTTCTGTCCAGAATCAGGCGAAGCAACCGGCTGAACACTTCCGTATCCACTGCTCCCAGTACATCCAAAGCTTTGTCATAGGTCAGTTCCTCTCCGAAGTGAAAAGCGATACATTGATCCAGGAGACTTAGGGCATCACGCATAGAGCCATCTGCTGTTTTTGCAATATAACGCAGAGCCTTGTCCTCCACCTGTACCTTTTCTTCCACCATCAGTTCCTGCAGTCTGGCTGTAATGGTATCAATGGAAATCCGTTTAAAATCATAGCGTTGACACCTGGACAAAATCGTGATCGGTATCTTATGTACCTCTGTGGTTGCCAGGATGAAGATAACATAAGAGGGGGGCTCCTCCAATGTCTTTAACAGTGCATTAAATGCTCCTATAGAAAGCATATGCACCTCATCGATGATATAAACCTTGTATTTGCCCTCTGCCGGAGAATAGGAGACTTCATCCACAATCTCACGGATACTGTCCACGCCATTGTTAGATGCCGCATCGATTTCGATCACATTCATGCTGGAGCCGTTGGCAATGGCCTTGCAGGTGGGGCACTCTCCACAGGGACTCCCATCCACCGGGTGTTCACAGTTTACCGATCTTGCAAAAATTTTGGCAATCGTGGTTTTACCTGTTCCACGAGTGCCGCAGAACAGGTAAGCATGTCCGATCCTTCCGGAATTTATTTGGTTTTTCAGGGTGGTCACAATATGATCCTGCCCCTTCACATCCTCAAAGCAGCTGGGGCGAAACTTACGATATAATGCTGTATACGACATGAACTAATCACCAAAGCTGATTCCAAGAAGTTTTGCTTCCTTGATGATGGAAGACTCGGGATCTACCATCTTTAATTTACCAGCCACGTCCTCCAATGATACTTTAACGATCTCACGGTTCTTATAGCCTACCATGAAGCCATATTCCCCTTTTAAAATCAGATTACCTGCCTCTGCACCCAGCCGGCTTGCAAATACACGGTCATAGGGGCAGGGACTTCCACCACGCTGGGTATGTCCGGGAACGGTTACCCGAACCTCCTGCCCGGTCAGTTCCTGAATCTGGGCTGCTATCTCATAGGATACAGAGGGAAACTGATAATTCTCCAGTTTCTTTTTGTATTCTTTCTTGGAAAGTTTTGCATCTTCCTTGGAAATGGCACCCTCTGCCACTGCCAGAATGGTAAAACGGCTTCCGCGCTCTGTCCGTTTCTTGATTGCTTCTACTACTTTATTGATATCATAGGGGATTTCCGGAAGCAGAATAATGTCTGCCCCGCCTGCCATACCGGCATTTAAGGTAAGCCAGCCTACCTTATGTCCCATAACTTCCACAATAAATACCCGACCGTGAGAGGATGCTGTGGTATGGATGCAGTCGATGCACTGTGTGGCAATGTCCACAGCACTCTGGAATCCAAAGGTCATATCCGTTCCCCACAGGTCATTGTCAATGGTTTTCGGAAGGGTGACAATATTTAAACCTTCTTTCCGAAGAAGATTGGCAGTCTTATGAGTGCCGTTTCCTCCCAGAATCACCAGACAGTCCAGTTTCAACTTGTGGTAATTCTGTTTCATGGCTTCCACTTTGTCGATGCCGTTCTCACCGGGTTCGCGAATTAATTTGAAAGGAGTACGGGAGCTTCCAAGAATCGTACCACCCTTGGTCAGGATTCCCGAAAAGTCCGCGGAGGTCAGCATACGGAAATTACCGTAAATCAATCCCCGATACCCATCCAAAAAGCCATAGATCTCCACTTCCTCGTCTGCGTTTGCCAGAGTCTTTACCACACCGCGCATTGCAGCATTCAGTGCCTGGCAGTCACCACCGCTTGTCAACATTCCAATTCGTCTCATAGCAGATCCTCCATTCTGTATACTAATTGTTTTAATATATTTTCCAGAAATCTTAAGAATAATTATAGTATACACGCAGGAATATCACAATCTTTTTTTCCTATAGGCATGCCTTGACGAAGTATGAGTCATCCCTTATAATTAAGTTTTGTAAGTCCATATCCGGAGACGTATCGAAGCGGTCATAACGGGGCGCACTCGAAATGCGTTTGCCCTCCGGGGCACGAGGGTTCGAATCCCTCCGTCTCCGCGAAAAAAAGCCAGGAACGGAAGTTCCCGGCTTTTTTCACTTACAGGCATTCTTTCCCATATCATGGATACCATAAATTCCTCAAAAATAAAAAATCCCTGAAATGCGAATATCTCTGGTCAAGGGGATTAACCAGAGATACTCAAGGGATTTGGGAAATTTCTATCAAATAAAAGATAATGTCAAATTCAGCAAGTCATCTAACTGACTTTAAGAACATTATAGCACTTTTTTTTCTCTGTGCTCACCCATTTTCGACTGTTTTATTCCCATTTTCGCATTACTTTTTGCATTTTTTGACGAATTTGGGGAAGTTAGTTTCCTCCTGCCTGGTATTCTTTGTAAGCATCCAGAAGCTGTTTCCGCTCCCGTTTCCGAATGGGAACCAGTTCATTATTCATCAGTACAAAATCCGTGGCGGTAGCTTTTACGATGTGATCCATATTCACCAGATAGCTCTGGTGGCACCTGAGGAAACGTACATCCTTTAGCTGCTCCTGAATCTCTGAAAGTTTCTCGTAAATGGGAATGATGCCCTGATTAATGGTATGAAACAGCACACGCTTATCCTCTGATTCCACATAGAGAATATCTTTATAGTGAATCACATATTCTTTATAGTTGGAACGCACCTTGATATAGCGGGTCTGATACGCCGGTTTTTTCTGTAAAAAATAATCGATCAGTGCACTGATCTTTGTGGCATCAAAGGGCTTTACCAGATAGCCGAAGGCAAACACTTCATAGCTGGCCAGCGTAAAGTCCATACTGGAAGAACAGTAGATAATCTCCAGTTCTGTATCGATCTTTCGAATTCGTTTTCCCGTTTCAATTCCGTTTAAATCGCCCATGATAATGTCCAGAAACAGAATGGCATACTTCCCCGGCTGATGCTGGGCAAGAAATTCTTCTCCGGAACTGAACTGATCCACAAGAATCTCCAGATTATGTACCTTAAACATGGCAATCAAGATTCTCTCCAGAATCTTTCTGTCCACTATACTGTCATCACATATCGCAATGTGAATCATTTTCCCTACTCCCTTTCCAACCAGGCAATCACTTCCTGCAATGAATCGCACTTTCTGCAGATTTTGCCCTGTATTTCCTCATCCGGTTGTTGTAAATCCGGCACCATGATTACTTTCATTCCTGCGCTGTATGCGGAACGGATTCCGTTTGGGGAATCTTCAATTGCATAGCAGACTTCCGGACTCTGACCAATACTCTCGCAGGCCTTCAGATAAATATCCGGCTGCGGTTTAGAGTGCTCTACCATATCCCCTGTGGTAAGCGTCTCAAAATAGTCAAGAATTCCTGCTCTTTCCAGATGATGACACACAGACTTCCGACTGCTTGAGGAGGCCATGGCAATTCGATATCCGTGACTCTTCAGCCACTCCAGGATTTCCCGGACACCTGGTTTCATTGGCATTCCTTCCCGTTCTATGGTTTCCAGCATCAAAAGTTCTGTCTTTTTTCGATACTCCTGATAGGGAAAATCCTTCCCCAGCATTTCCTCTGCTACCCTGACACAGTCATTGGCATTTCGCCCGACACATGCCAGAATCGCTTTCTGCATCTGTTCCCTGTCAGCTCCGATCTCATCCGCAAAGGACATCCAGCAATCACTACAAAGGCGTTCTGTATCAAACAGAACGCCGTCCATGTCAAAAATAACCGCTCGCATGTTGTCTCCACTCACAGACCTAGTCCTCATATCCGTTGGGATTGTGGCTCTGCCAGTTCCAGGAATCTGCGCACATATCCTTAATTCCATACTGTGCTTCCCATCCCAGTTCTCTCTTTGCCTTGGAGGCATCGGAATAACATGTAGCGATGTCCCCTGCTCTTCTGGGTTTGATGGAGTAGGGAATCTTCACGCCGGTGGCTTCCTCAAAGTTCTTTACAATATCCAATACACTGTATCCGGTTCCCGTGCCCAGGTTGTAGATGGAAAGTCCGGAATGATCCTGAATCTTTTTCAAAGCCTTCACATGTCCCACAGCCAGATCTACTACATGGATATAGTCCCGCACGCCGGTTCCGTCCGGAGTATCATAATCGTTTCCGAATACACCCAGTTCTTTTAATTTGCCTACAGCCACCTGTGTGATATAAGGCATCAGGTTGTTGGGAATTCCGTTGGGATTCTCTCCGATCAGACCGCTCTTGTGTGCTCCGATGGGATTGAAATAACGCAGTAATACCACATTCCATTCCGGATCTGCCTTCTGGATATCCATTAAGATCTGCTCCAGCATGGATTTAGTCCATCCGTAAGGATTGGTGCATTGTCCTTTCGGACATTCCTCCGTAATGGGAATAATGGCCGGATCTCCATATACCGTAGCGGAAGAAGAAAAAATGATGTTCTTGCAAGCATGTCTGCGCATCACATCCACAAGAGTCAGGGTTCCTGTAATATTGTTGTTATAGTATTCCCAGGGCTTCTGTACCGATTCTCCCACCGCTTTGAGACCAGCAAAATGAATGCAGCAATCAATCTTTTCTTTGGTGAAAATTTCTTCCAATGCAGCCCGGTCGAGGATATCAGCCTTATAAAAAGGAACCGGTTTTCCGGTCAACTGTTCCACTCTTTTTAAGGATTTCTCGCTGGAATTGCTTAAGTTATCCAGCACAATTACCTCATATCCAGCATTCTGCAGTTCTACTACGGTATGGCTTCCGATATAGCCAGCTCCGCCTGTTACTAAAATTTTCATAATGTCTCCTTTCTATACCTTCAAAAATATTATAATTCTACTCCGTTTTCCTGGAGAAGTTTTCTGGCAGATTCCACAGAATCCACACCGGTTTTGTTTTTAATAGGCGCAAACTCATGATTACGCACTACTTCAAAGGGAAGACAACTGTCCTCCATATGAATCATGTCCAGCACCAGTGTCTCAAATTTATAGCCGTTAGGTTCCTCCGGCTTAATACGTTTTCCCTGCTCATCCATGTAGGGGATCTTTTTCTCCACCACATGAAGAGGCAGCTTGCGGTCCACAATATTATACAGGTCTGCCACGCGGAACAGGTAGTTTAAAATCACGCCGAAATTATAAACACGCTCCCCTTTTTCATCCAAAGTGTTCATCAGTTCATCTGTCAGCTCATAGTATTCAATAATGGAAGGTCTGTTGTCTTCCAGACACATTACGCCCACTTTTTCATCCGGGGCAACCTTTTTAACCACCTTGGATCCAACGGCTGCCTGTTGTTCAATCAGCGCTCCCACAAAGACAGGGTCCGCAATGCGCTGCAGTACATTATCCACCGCAAAAACATTCAGGTATTCGATACCGGCTTCTTTTACTTTGTCCAGCACATTCCAACGCTTCATGGAACTGAACCAGCCACCGTTTCCATTGGGTGACATTGCTACCACTCCGGGAGCCTCCATATATACCTTTCCCTGATAGTCTGTCGCCGGTGCCATCTCCTGCATGAAGAAGGTCACATAGTCTTCTTTATAACCGAAATATTTTTTCTCTTTTAAAAATTTAGTGGTTGCTGCATGGTTTTTATCACTGGTCATCACAAACAGGTGAATCCATGTACCGGTCTCCTCCACCACATCCAACAGGTTACGGATGATTCTCTCGAAAATATACATATCCTTGGTAAGGCCGATATTGTACATTCCCTTGGGGTCATCGCTTCCCAGCCGGGTTCCCATTCCTCCTGCCAGAAGCACCGCTCCCACTTTTCCGTCCTGAATGGCCTTCACTCCGGTTGCGTGAAATTTCTCTTTATTTGCTTCAATCTCCTCCAGCTGCATGGTGGGCAGAGGTGAGATCACACCGCGTTTTCCGCTTTCCTGTCTATTTTCCAGTTCATGAAGCACGGAGAAGTCACAGTTTGCGATCTGTGCCAGCAGATTTTCCTGCTGTTCCTTCGTCAGGGTGTCATAGCCTTTCAGAATATGTTCCTGTCCATACTCCTCTAACAGCTTTTTTGCTTCCTCAAAATTCATATCCCGAACTCCTTCCGACAATCTGTTTTCCGATTGTTATCTCATCTTACCATATTATGGTTCTCTTTACCAGTCTTGAAACAGATTACATGATCCATGTCGTCACATGATCTTTCTTTTCATCTTTCCAGTATGCCTCATTCATGCTGTCCAGATGTTCTTTCGTCCAAAGCCCCGGAGCTCCGCCGGTATGAAGAAAAATGGCATTGGAATCTGCAGGAATAATTTCCTTTTCAAGAAGATCCACAAACCCGTGAAGTACTTTTCCAGTATAGCATGGATCTGTAAAAATCGCATCCGTACGCGCCAGAAGTTCAATGTAGCGCTGGGTGATGTGGTCCGGTTCATTGTAGCCTGCACCGCCGTAAAAATTTTCACCCTCTCCCAACTCCAGGTGGATCTCTTCTTTTTTGCAATGAATGCCCATTTCAAAGGTATCCGACATTTCATTAATAAAATCTACCGTTTCCTCAACGGGACGCATATCCGGTTCAATGGGAATTCCGATCACCTCAAAGGGCGCATGATAATATTTGGCTCCTGCCCATAATCCTGCAAAGGTTCCTGTGGATCCATAACCGGCCACCAGATAATCCGCTTGGATCTTCTGCTCCTCCATCTGTCTCATAATCTCCGGAATCGCCTGAATATATCCGGCTGAGCCAACAGGTGTCTGACCTCCGATAGGAATATTTAGCACTTTTTCTCCTTTGGCTTCATATTCCGCTGTGATCTTCGCTGTACAGTCCTCCAGATACTTTTTCCGTGCTGCTTCCTGTTCCTCTTCGGGAAGTGACTGTGCCCCGGACATATCCACAAAATGAAGATCCGCGCCCATAAGACGATCCAGTAACAGATTACCGGAAAGCTGATCCGGTTTTTTCCCTTTTAACACAAGAATAGGTTTCAGACCATAGCGAACTGCTGCAGCTACCGTCAGCCTTCCATGATTGGTCTGAACACCGCCAAAGGTCATTAGCGCCGTGTACCCGTTATCCAGGGCATACTTCACAATATAATCCAGCTTTCTGGCTTTATTTCCTCCCATCGCCAGGCCCGTCATGTCGTCCCTTTTGATATAGAGCTTTCCTTTTCCCAATTCTTTGGTAAGTCCCGGCAGATACTCTAAGGGAGTATTGATATAGCCGGTGGGTACTCTCTGCAGATTTTCAAGTTTCATAATGATGCTCCAATCTTTTCTTACTTTCTCCGAATCCGGTGAAGCTGCGGCTGCAGGGTGATCTTAGGGATGACCACCCCTTCCTCCCGGGTCAGCACATAAGCCACTGCCTCCCCGATCTGTTCCGGTTTCAGATAACTTTCCGGTTCCTCTCCCTGCTCAAAATTTGCATTGCGGTAGAGATTGGAGCAAGTCATATCCGGCTGGATGGTGGTCACCTTTAAACCGTACTTCCTGGTCTCGGCAAAAAGACTGTCCCCAAAGCTGGTGAGACCTGCCTTAGTTGCCCCGTAAGCACAGCCATGAGGGTTGATTTCCTCCGCAGTGACAGAAGAAATATTGATAACATAGCCGTAATTGGCTTTTAATGTCCTGAGCAGCTGTCCCGTAAGAATCATGGGGAGTTCCAGGTTTGTGCGCACCAGTTCCATGATCTGATGAGGATTTAACTCCTCATGAAGGCCATAGTACCCCACACCTGCATTATTTACCAGCACGCTGATATTCTGTTTATTCTCTATCTTCTGAATCTGTTGCAGCATTTCTCCGGTATCCAACAGATCACAGATCAGGGGATGGAAAGCAGGATATTGTTCTATCATTCTCCCGGTCTCTTCCCTGGAAAAATCCCGGCCGAATCCATAGACTTCATAGTCCAATTTACATAAGGTCTCACTGACCGCTCTGCCAATTCCGGAACTGGCTCCTGTCACAACTGCGATTTTTTTCATCTTTTTCTCATTTCTTCCACATTATTCGGCACTTCTAAAATCCCGATAGATCTTTTCGGAGGGCAAACGCTTCGCCAGTTCTGCCACCAGCCAGGTTTCCATCTTTGTCCCCAGCTGTTCCGGGTACTGGTACACGCCACCTTTGTTTTCAAAAGGGAATTGTACCACTGCCGCACGGGGTTTGCATTTTATCAGTTTCTTCAAATAATCCTGGGAGATTCGGAAGGAGCCTACACTGACATCCTGCAGCAATTCCCACTTTATCCCTGCCTTTTGGAACCTTTCATCCGCCTGTACCAGCAGTTCTCCGTATGCCTGCTGCCAATCCGGCACATAAAGCATGGGATCAAAGCACAGGCGGATGGAATGCCCCTTTTGAAGTCCTGCTATGGCACAATCCAGGCGCATTGCCGCCGGCGCAGTCCCATGTTCACTTTCCGTAATCACCCGTTGCGGTGACAGGGTAAACGCATAAATAACCCGGGGAGAAACCGGTAATCTCTCCCACATATTTTTATTCCCGCTCTTAGTCCGGATCTCGATTTTCAGTCCGGGCTGCGTTGCGGCAAATTCCGCCCATCGCTTTCCGTATCCGCACACACCCTCCAGTGCCAGTAAATCCGCATCGTAAGAAACACATACATAGAGATTACGCTTCTGCAGTTCCCTTCGTATCACATCAAAATAATCTTCCAGATTCACAAAAACCACCAGGTGTCCCGAGGGATACATCCCTTTCAGATAACAGTAATCACAGTCAAAAACACAATTCATCATGGTGGAGCAATAATAAAAATTAGCGTTACCGAAGTCCTGGCATACCGGAGACGCCTCATATAAAAAATGCTCGGTTTTTTCCGCAAGAATCAGAGCCTGCCCCGCATGCTGTTTCACATAATCCTGCCCTCTTCTGCAAAATACATCCTTATAGTGTTCGACGAGAATTACCTGGGCTTTTGGAAAATGGTTAAGGATCTCCCGGGTTCTTGGCAGGTTCTGTACCCGGTGTTCCACATAGATGTGAGAAAACCGATGACTGTCCGCCGTTATTTCCCGCTCATAACACTCGTCTTTTAAGCTGTGCAAGATATCCTTTCCCCTCCTTCTTATCTCTGCAGGGCAGGATGCCTGCAGCCCGGTCTGCCTCCAGAATTGTGGAAAGTCCCACCCCTGCCAGGTTGACATAACGTATTAATTGTTCCACTTCCGCCGCCATGGTGACAGAACAGTGCAGTTCTTCCTTTAAGCGTTCTGCCTCCGGGTTTCTTTCCTCTGTTTCCTCTTCCGGTTGTCTTTCCATCAGATGATTGAAAAAAGGAAGAAGTTCTGCTTCTGCCCCACTCATCAGATTATGAAGCCCCCCGGGCCGGTATTCCTGCCTGACGGCTTCCTCGATTCCATGATCAGAAACTACTTTCAAAAAAAGCATCTGATCTGGCCGGTAAAAGCGGCTGCCCGCCTGGTAAATGGCCGTAGCCTCCATATCATAAACCACGTTTTCCGCTATTGTTATTTTTTCTGCAGAAGCAGGTGCGCTGCCGGTACGGATTTCCACCTCCCGGAAAGGGTGACGAAACAAAATATCCGGGTAATAGCTTCGTCCTGTGGTTTCATTCCAAAGCTTATTTCCCAGAGTCACAGTCCCTACAGGGAATTTCTCTCCACCGCCACAGCTGCCGATATTGATCAGTAATCCTTCTTCTCTTCGATCATCCCTGGCAGCCAGATACCCCACCGCCGTAGCAGCAGGTATTGCTCCGGGTCCGGTGATCACCAATGTCATCTTCGGATTCATTTCTTTTCTGCTCTCATAGAGAGGAAAGGCATGAAGTTCCGGATTCTTTTTCAACCGGAAAGCATCTATCAGAAATTGTGCTTCCTCATAAAGGGCACAAAAAAAATAAACCATTCCTTTTATCTCCGTGTATGTTTTTGTTTCAAAATAGTGTATACTGAAT
>CAKRTZ010000050.1 GCA_934402515.1 uncultured Lachnospiraceae bacterium | reverse complement strand
GGAACCACTCTCAAAACCATGGACATAAAACCCGGTGACCGGGTTCTTTTCAGTGCTCTTTCTAAGCCGGAGATGGTGGCAGTCTACCTGGGCATCCAGTATGCCGGCGCTATCGCCGTCTTTATCGACAAAAATACCACTGCGGAGAACGCCGCCGCTG
Organism: uncultured Lachnospiraceae bacterium; assembly: GCA_934402515.1. Classification (GTDB taxonomy): domain Bacteria; phylum Bacillota; class Clostridia; order Lachnospirales; family Lachnospiraceae; genus UMGS2037. Next base: position 15,248 of record CAKRTZ010000050.1, on the reverse strand, counting down.
TCTACGAGGACGCCCAGGCAGTTCTCTTTCTCACCGATAAACCCATGAAAGAGAGAAATGGTAAGGACTGGGGCGAACACTGTAACGTTTCCCACCTGAAACAGCTCTATGCTGCCCCGGCACCGGAAACCTTTGCAGACTATGTGATGCCAAAGCCGGAGGACATGGCAGAACTCCTTTTCACCACCGGAACCACCGGCAAACCCAAAGGCGTCATCCTTACCTATAAGGCAGTTTATAACATTTTATCCAACACCATCCAGGGCATCGGTATCCGGGAGGACGAGCGGCTTTTGCTTCCCCTTCCCTTAAACCATTCTTTTGCCCTACGGGTGCTCCGGGCGACACTCTATCAGGGTGCCATGGTGGTTCTCCAGAACGGTTTTGCCTTTGCAAAAGAAGTGGAAAATAACCAGACCGCCTTTGACTGCACCGCCATGGTGGCCGTTCCTGCCTCCATGGAAATCCTCCGTGGACAGATGCAGGATCAGTTTGTGCCTATCATGAGCAAATTCCGCTATATCGAAGTTGGAGCAGGCAGCCTCACCATTGCCCAGCGCAGACGCCTCACCGCGGAGCTGCCTCACACCATCATCTACAACACCTGGGGCTCCTCGGAATCCGGCGGTGCCCTTTTTACCAATGTGACAGAAGTGTCATCTCACCCCGACCAGATTGGTGCCGTGGGAAAACCCCTTCCCAATGTGGAAGTCCGGGTATTAAACGAGGCGGGTGAACCCATCCGGAGCGACAGGGAACATCCCGGACGCATGGCATTAAAGGGTGACATGCAGATGGCGGGCTACTGGAATCGTCCGGAACTTACCGCCGAAACTCTGAAAGACGGCTGGCTGATCACCAGTGATATGGTGTACACCGACGCCGATGGCTATGTTTACATGCTGGGACGTGCTGATGACATTATCAACGTGGGTGGAGAGAAGGTTTCCCCCATTGAGGTGGAAAACATTGCCTGCCAGTACGAGTTTGTAAAAGAGTGCGCCTGTATCGGCGTAGCCGATCCCAACGAAGTGCTGGGACAGGTTCCCGTACTGTATCTGGCAGTGAATACCGGTTTTACCGAGAGTGGACTTCAGTCCTTCTTAGCAGAAAAAATGGAACGATACAAACTTCCCCAGCACTATGTGGTAGTGGAGGCACTGCCCAGAAACCGCATGGGAAAAATCGACAGAAAAGCTATCCGCAGTCTGTGGGAAAGCCGGGGCGATGAGGAACTGATGAATCCCGTCATGCAGGCACTCCTGTCCAGACGTAGTATCCGCCGTTTCACCGACAGGAAAATCGAGCCGGAAAAACTGGAAATGATTTTGAAAGCAGGTTACTATGCCCCCACCGGACGGAATATGCAGACCTGGCGTTTTACCGTGATTCAGAATGAGAAAAATATCCGGCATGTCAAGGAAGTGGTGAAGGAGCGTGCAGCCCTCTCCAAGGTCAAGGTCTACGGTTTTGAAAATCCTGCCTGTCTCATTCTTATTTCCAACGATATCCGGAATGCCACCGGATGCCAGGATGCCTCCTGTGCAGCGGAAAATATTTTCCTGGCGGCACATTCCTACGGAATCGGTTCCACCTGGCTTAACCCATTGTTTTATCTCTGGGAGGATGAAGTCATCCGGGAACTGTTAGAGGAATTTGGCATCCCTGCCGGACACCGGGTATGGTGCATGGCGGCACTGGGCTATCCTGCGGCAGAGGGCAATCTGCCAGCAAAGAAAAAGGACATTGTTTTTTATGCAGACGAAGGCTGAAAATCTGATAAAAGCATTATTTTTCACATTGGGACTCTGCCTTATTGTGGTGGGACTTTCCAAAGTGTTTGAACGGAAAACCTCAGCACAGATGTACGATGCGTTTTTTGAGGCGGAGGAAAATTTTGATGTGCTGTTTCTGGGCACCAGCCATACCTCCAACGGGGTTCTGCCCTTGCAGCTATGGCAGGAGCAGGGCATCGGGTCCTACAATATGGCGGGACATGGCAACCAGCTTGCCACCACCTACTGGGTGTTAGTCAATGCGTTGGACTACACCAAACCCAGCGTGGTCGTGTTGGATTTATCGTATCTGAGTGAAAACCAGAAAACCTCTCTGGTGAGCGTGAACCAGACCCACGTTTCCCTGGATGCCATCCCTTTTTCCTGGAACAAAATCCGGATGGTGAACGACCTGTTTGATACTGCGGAGGAAAAAGCGGAGTTCCTGGCAGATTTTATTATCTATCATGACAGATGGAGCGAACTGACCGCGGAAGATTTTTATTATCAGCCTCTTTCCTACAAAGGTGCAGCGCCCGGCTATTCCGTGGCAGTGCCCCAGGTGGCTGTGAAACTGGACAGAAGCGAAGTATGTGCCAGCGATACTGTGGGTGTAGAATATCTGTGGAAAATTCTGAATTTATGTAAAGCAAAAGACATTGATGTGGTGCTGACCTATCTGCCTTTCCCCGCCAGCGAGGATAAACAGCGGGAGGCCAACCTTGGTTATGAGATAGCCGATGCCTGTGAGGTGCCTTATCTGAATTTTCTGGATATGGATGTGGTGGATTACGATACGGACTGCCTGGATGCAGATTCCCACTTAAATCTTTCCGGTGCGGTGAAGGTAACCCGGTATCTGGGAGAGTATCTTAGGGAAAATTATGACTTGCCGGATCGGCGGTGCGATGCAGAGTATGCGTCCTGGCAGCAGGAGGCAGATAAATTTGCCCAGTCCATCAGCGGACTTCTTCTCGTTGATCAGACCAGCCCGTTGACATCTCTTATGCTTTTGGCGGAGCCGGATATCCATGCCACTCTGACGGTAAGCACGGAACAGAGCCAGTGGGAGGACATCCGGTGGCTACCCATGATTCAGTATGCTTCCCGGTATCATACCGTCATTTATGCGGATGGAGATGATTTCCAGAATTTTAAAATTGATGTCACGGATGCCGATGGAAACAGCTTCGGTACGGTGTGCTGGTAACCTGATCACATATGGTCTGGACACGAAACGCGGTTGTAAGAAATTGTAAAATGTAGTAATATAGACTCATATATTGTAAAGGAGGATGCCAATATGAAGATCAAAAAGTCTTTATTTATTTTTCTTATTGTGTTTTCCTTGGTACCTCTCTATCTTATGACTGGAATTTTGACTTACAACCGGTACCAGTCGATCAATCGGATTACAAAAGAAAATTTGAAGTCGATAGGTGAGACAACGACACTCAATATCAACGGATTCTATGAAGCGAGAAAATCCGAATTGCAGGTTATTTCCCAATATGCGATGGTTGGAAACCTGATGGAACAGAGCCTGAAGCAAAAAAGCGAGGTTGATGCGCAGACACAGCACTATGTGCAGGATATGCTGGATCAGAATAAGTTAAATAACCCATATATAATCAGTATCTCCTTAATCAACCGGGATTTTAAGGTGGTATCCTCCACGGAGGAGTTCGACTCGGACAGTTACAGTGAACTTCAAAATATTCCGAAAGAAAATCTTTCCAGGGACTTTTCTATCGGAAGAGTTGTGGAGAGAGAGACAGCGGAAGGAAAAAAGAGGCTTGTCCTTGCCTGCAAAGCCATTACACGGAATGAAGAAGTGATTGGCTATGTGGCGGAAGAAATCAGTGTTTCCTATTTTGACAAATTCTGTACAGATACGGCGCTGTCTGCTGATGATGTGCTCTATATTAGTGATGGGCATGGTGAAACCATCACACAGGGCTATGCGGTAGATGGAGAGTTAAAATCCTATACGCCCACAGAGGAGATGGATGCTGCCTACCGGAAAAAATGGAAGAATATCTATCTGGACAGACATCCCAACGGACAGTTCAGCTTCAAGGCCAACGGAAAGACCTACATCACTTATTATTCCACAATCGACAATACCAGCTGGCTGATGAATATTACCACCTGCCTGACCAACCGTGCCCAGGATTCAAGAAACTACCTGATTCTGCTTATTATCACAGCAGTCTGTGTGACAGTGATCATTCTGGCAGGAAATATTTTTGTCACCGGTCAGTTTATACATCCCATTGAGCAGATGGAATATACCTTAAAGCGGATTCAGGAGACGGGAAACTATTCCCTCCGGGTACTGGTACAGGGCCAGGGAGAAATCGGATATATTGCCCGTCAGATCAATTCTCTCATTGAGCATGTGGAGCAGGAGAGCCGGCGGGAACAGAATGAACAGCTGCAATTGGAGAAAAAAGCAACCAGTGATCTCCTGACCGGTATTTATAATAAACAGTCCATCAATGATTGTGTAAAGCGGATGGTGAGCCGGGCAAATGACATGAAGGCCAAGGTGGTAGTGGGCTTTATGGATGTGGATAACTTTAAGGATTTTAATACGAACTATGGACATCAGCAGGGCGATGAGGTGCTGAAGTATGTGGCCGGCTGCCTGCGGGAAAGCATATCCGGGAATGTGGGACGAAACGGTGGAGACGAATTCATGTTTTGCATGCTGCAGCGTCGGAACAAGGATGATGTGAAATTGGTTCTGGAGCGACTGCAGAATAAAATCCGCGAAGGAGTGGTCAATACCGAGACAGGCAGAGTCATGAAGGTGACCTGCAGTATTGGAGTGGTTGTTGCCCTGGGAACGGAAACAGAGTATGAAGACCTGATTCATGAGGCCGACATGGCAATGTATGAGGTCAAGGAAAAGGGTAAAGACAGTTATGTGGTTCGATATAAAATAGAAGGGACCGTGTAGATTGTTATGAGTGATATTGAGCAAGAGGTTTATGAAGCAACCAGAGAACTTTTGAAAATCGCAAAGCTAGAACCCGGAGATTTGCTGGTTGTGGGATGTTCCACCAGTGAAGTGGCAGGAGCTAAAATCGGTTCGGATTCCAGACCGGAACTGGCAGAAAAACTGTTTAGCGGTGTGTATCGTGCGGCGAATGAAAAGGAAATTTATGTGGCAGCCCAGTGCTGTGAACACTTAAACCGTGCGCTTATTCTGGAGAAAGCAGCAGCACGCGCCAGAGGGTATGAGATCGTAAATGTAGTGCCCCAGCCCAAAGCCGGTGGATCTTTTGCAACGATGGCATATAAATATATGGAACAGCCGGTGGCAGTAGAGCATATCCGGGCAGAGGCGGGCATGGATATCGGAGACACATTGATCGGTATGCATTTGAGGGATGTGGCAGTTCCGGTACGTCTGTCAATCGCTAAGATTGGCGAAGCACATCTGGTATGTGCCAGAACCAGAGCGAAATTTATCGGAGGCGAACGGGCAACATATCTGCCGGGAGATCGCCGGTAAACCTCATTTATGAAAGTTACAATTTGCAGAAAGGTATGATTCAGAAAATGAAACAGATAAGATTACGACATATGTTAGCGGCAGGTATGATACTGTGCCTGTCTTTCTCCATGATTGGTTGTGGAAATCAGTTAAAAAAGGGTAGTGCGGTGCATCTGGAAGATTCCTCATTGGAGGGACTGACCATGTCTTTTGCAGAGGATGCAGGTCTTCTCACTCCCGATGGAGCTACCGTTCTTGTGGAAAATACCTCCGGTTCTGATCTTTCCTACAGTCAGGACTACGCAGTGCAGGTATTACAAAATGATACCTGGTATGATCTGAAGCAGAAAGGCTCCGGCAGTGTCATTACAGGAGAACTGTTATGGCTTCCCGACGGTTGTACGGATACCTACGAATTCGGCTGGAAAGATCTCTACGGAACCCTGCCGGATGGAACCTACCGGATTGCCAAAAACTATGCGGACTTTACCGCTGCATACTGGGTGACCGCAGAATTTACTGTGGAAAACGGGACAGCGACGCCGGTGACAGACGGGCAATAAAGGGAAGAGGAAAGACAAATGGGAACGGTAACAATCATTAAAGAGACAACGAAAAACCCGATCACCTTAATGGGCGAGAGAGCAGGAATCTGCTGGGGATCCGATTTATCTGACGCAGAGAAAAATTACAAGCGTGGACTGGACTGCATTATTTCCGGACATGGCCGTGTGATGGAATATGTGAACGTGGAACTGATTCTGGACGGCTATTCCGCCAGAGTGATCAGGGAATGGTATACCCATATCGGCGGGTCTCCCACCAGATTACAGGCAAGCACCCGGTATATCAATTACCAAAATTTTGACTACGTGATTCCACCAAAGATTGAAGCAGATCCTGTGGCAAAAGAGAAATATGTGCAGGCAATGGAGATGATCACCCAAACCTGTGCAGAACTGGAAAGTGAATGTGAAATCCCCAGAGAGGATGCGGCATTGCTTCTGCCGTTAGGCATGACTACCAAGATTGTGGACAAGCGCAATGTCCGTAGTCTCATCGAGATGAGCCATCAGCGTATGTGTACCAGAGCCTACTGGGAGTATCGCCAGCTGATGCAGGACATCTGCAAGGCACTCAGCGATTATTCAGAAGAGTGGAAGTATCTGGTCGATCATTATTTTATGCCCAAGTGCGAGGTCAGTGGTTTCTGTACCGAACGGAAGAGCTGTGGAAGAAAGCCGAAAAAGGAACTATAAAGAAACATAAATAAAAAGCATCAAAGAAAAGAGTGCCACAAAATGGCACTCTTTTATACTTCCTCATCATCGATATCGGATTTGGGCAGAGAAAAGATAAATTCTGTCCCTACACCTTCCGTACTGATGACATTGATATGTTCGCCGTGGGCATGGATAATCTCTTTTGTAATGGATAAGCCCAGGCCGGTTCCTTTTTTATCCTTACCACGGGAGAGATCTGATTTATAAAAACGATCCCAGATCAATTTTAAATCATCTTTCGGGATACCGATTCCCCGGTCTTTTACCGACACAAAGATCTTACTTCTTTTTTCCGTTGTCTCAATTTTAATGGCGGAATCATGATGACTGAATTTAATGGCATTGTCCAACAGGTTATACAGAACCTGCTGGATTTTGCCCATATCAGCGTTTACATAGAGATAGTCGCCTACGAGAACCAGTTCAATGGCCACATTTTTTTGCCTGCAGGTTCCCTCAAAAGAGGCAGCCACGTTGCGGATGACCTGGTTGATATCAAAGTCGGTGCGCTCCAGCATCACACCTTTGGTATTGAGATTGTTCAGGGTCAGCAGGGAATTGGTAAGTTTCGTCAGACGGTCTGTCTCGTTTAATACAATGGTCAGATACTTTTCATGCATCTCCGGTGGAATGGTGCCGTCCAGCATGGCCTCCAGATAGCCCTTGATGGAAGTCAGGGGAGAGCGGAAGTCGTGGGACACATTCGCCACGAATTTCTTCTGATTATCCTCGGAACGGGCAATTTCGCTTGCCATGTAGTTTAAGGATGCTGCCAGATAGCCCATCTCATCTTCACTGTCCACGGAAAACTCATAGTGCATATTTCCTGCAGCGTACTGCTCTGTCGCTTCCGTAATTTTGCGAAGAGGGATATATACCATCTCCGTGAAGAAAATGACAATAATCAGGGACAGGAGAAACAGGATTACCAGCATAATGTAGGAAATATTCAGCAGACTATCGCTGGAGGCCTGGATACTGCTTATGGGATAGTGGATGACCACATAGCCCCTTACCATATAATTGGAGGTGATGGGGGCGAAAACACTGATCATTTTCTCATCAAAACTGTCAAAAAAGGTGCCCACTGTGTAGTAGGAGCCCTGAGTCACCGTGGGGTCAAAGTTTTCTACCACCACTTCATTTTCCACATCCATGGGAGTGGAGGAATCCAAAATCATACGGCCGGAGGGGTTGATGATCCAGATGGTGGCAGACAGGTAGGTGTCCAGGGCATCCAGTTGGTATTTTACTGTGTCCAGAGTCGTGTTGTTGTCATACAGGTCGCTTGCATAGGTATTTGCAATCAGTGTTGCTTCCTTGTAAAGAGCATCGGCTTTTTCCCGGCGCAAATGCTCAAAGGTCATGTTGGATACAAAGGTAGCCACGATGACAAAGCCGAAGAAGCCGAAAATCAGATAGGCAAGGCAAAATTTTAAATAGAGTGTCTTTCTCACGCTTTTACCTCAAACTTGTAACCCACACCCCAGATGGTGGAAATCTTCCAGGAGTCGTGATCCTTGATTTTTTCCCGGAGACGCTTGATATGCACATCCACGGTGCGGGTGTCCCCGATGTATTCATAGCCCCAGATCTGGTCAAGCAGCTGTTCTCTGGTGAAAACATGGTTGGGGGAGGAAGCCAGAAAATATAAAAGTTCCAACTCCTTCGGGGGCATGTCGATGGTGTGACCCATATAGACTACAGAGTAATTGGTCAGATTGATGGACAGATCCGGATATTCCACACCCTTGGTATCCGGTGCGGGAGCTTCCGCAGTGGCGGGTTTATAGCGTCGCAAAACGGCTTTCACTCTGGCCACCAGTTCCTTGGAATCAAAGGGTTTCTCTATATAATCATCTGCACCCAGTTCCAGTCCCAGCACTTTATCAAAGACCTCGCCCTTGGCTGAGAGCATGATAATAGGGGTGGAGGATTTGGAACGCACCTCACGACAGACCTGATATCCATCGATGCCGGGGAGCATCAGATCCAACAAAATCAGGTTTGGAGCAAAGGAATCCATTGCAAGAAGAGCGGATTCCCCGTCATTTACGATTTTGGTTTCAAAACATTCCTTTGTCAGATAAAGGGAAATCAATTCCGCAATATTATTATCGTCATCGACGATTAGAATTTTTTGTTTACTGACCATAGCTGCTCCTTTTATTTTTCTTTAAACGCTGCAATGGTGACACCTGCGTCACCTTCTCCATATTCGCCTAAACGGTAGGATGCAATATACTTGATCCTTTTCAAATGATTTTGTACTGCATTTCGCAGGGCACCGGTTCCTTTTCCGTGAACAATGCGCACGCTGGGCAGATGCGCCAGATAAGCATCGTCCAGATATTTGTCCAGAGCAGGAATTGCCTCGTCCACCGTCATGCCAAGCAGATTGATTTCCGTGGAAACGCTGGCAGACTTGGACATCTTGATCTTGCCGGCGCCGGTACGTTGTAATACCGGAGCAGCTGGTTTCGGATCCTGGAGCAGAATTAAATCTTTAATATTAGTTTGGGAGCGGATAATGCCGCACTGGACGAAAAGATTTCCCTTGGAATCCGGCAGGGTGCTGACGGTGCCGGTAAGTCCCATGGAAAGGATCTTCACGCTGTCTCCCTTCTTTAACTGGTTGGGTTTTAATTCTTTATGCCTGGGTGCTTCTGCTTTTACCGCCAGTTTCTCATTTTTTGCCGCAATTTTATCCCGCACATTCTGACGGCGTTTTTCCAGTTCTTTCATGGTGATGCCTTCCACATCCGCTTTCTGGAAATCCCGGATAGTTTCGTCCGCCACCTCTTTTGCCTCCTGGAGGATGGCTTTCGCCTCCTCGTTTGCCTCCCGGAGAATCCGGTCACGGGACTGGTCGATTTTCTCCTCTTTCTGGCGGAGACGGTTTTTCAGAGACTGGATTTCCTTCCGGTTTGCCTGAATTTCCAGCTGCTCCTTCTCGATGGTGATGCGGCTCTTCTCCAAATCTGCCAGCAGATCCTCGAAACTTTCCTTATCCTGGCTGATCTGGGTTTTCGCTGCTTCAATGATTTCATCGGAGAGCCCTAATTTGGAAGAAATCGCAAAGGCGTTACTCTTTCCGGGGATACCGATGAGCAGCCGGTAGGTGGGCTGCAGGGTTTCCACATTAAACTCACAGCAGGCATTTTCCACAAAAGGTGTGGACAACGCATACACCTTCAACTCACTGTAGTGGGTGGTGGCCATGGTGCGGATGCCCCGGTCATGGAGGAAATTCAGGATGGCAATCGCCAGTGCGGCACCCTCTGTGGGGTCAGTTCCTGCCCCCAACTCGTCAAAAAGACAGAGAGAATTTTCATCCGCATGTTTCAAAATGGATACGATACTGGTCATGTGGGAGGAGAAGGTACTTAAGGACTGCTCAATACTCTGCTCATCCCCGATATCCGCATAAACTTCTGTAAAAATCGAAAGTTCGGAACGGTCCAATGCTGGAATGTGCAGACCTGCCTGCCCCATGAGAGTCAATAGTCCCACGGTTTTCAGGGAAACGGTCTTACCACCGGTGTTGGGACCGGTGATCACCAGCAAATCGAAATCCTTTCCTAAATGGATGTCAATGGGCACCACCTTTTTCTTATCTAACAGCGGGTGGCGGCCCTTGCGGATATTCACATAGTGATCGGTATTGAAAATCGGCATGGTAGCGTTTTGCTCCATGGCCAGAGATGCTTTTGCAAAAATAAAATCAAGCTGTGTCATCACTGCCTGGTCGGTGGCAAGCTCATGGGTATGGGCGGATGCCTCCGCACTGAGGGTGGCGAGAATGACCTCGATTTCCTTGACTTCTTCAATTTCCAGCTGACGCAGTTCATTATTTAAGGAAACTACAGCCGCAGGCTCGATAAATAAAGTGGAGCCGGTGGAGGACTGGTCGTGCACCATACCGGGAACATTTCCCTTATGCTCTGCTTTAACCGGGATGCAGTAACGATTGTCACGCATGGTAATCACCGCATCCTGCAAATAGGTGCGGTAGGAGCCATTTACCATATTGTTTAACTGAGTGTGAATCCGGTCGTTGGTGGACAGCATCTGTCGCCGGATTCGTTTCAGGTTGGGAGAGGCATCATCCGCATATTCATCTTCTGCCAGAATGCAGCGCCGTATTTCCGAGGAAAGGGGTGTCAGCGGCTCCAAGGAGCGGAACATCTCGTCCAGGGAATCGTCAGGCACATCCTCCTTCTCATTTCTGCCGTAGGCTTTGACGCGGGCGGTGTTTTCCAGCATGCCTGCAATTTTTAACAGCTCCGAGCAGGACAGGGAACTGCCGATTTCCAGTGATTTGATGGCATAACCCAGGTCAGTATTACTGCCAAAACTGATGCTCCCTTTGCCAAAGAGACGGGTCAGGGCATCCCGTGTCTGCATCTGCCAGGTTTCAATTTCCTGCAGATCCGTGGAGGGCAGAAGCTTCCGGCACAGGTCTTTTCCCGGTGCAGAACCGGCTTTCTCCACCAGCCGATCAATGATTTTGTTGTATTCCAGTGTTCGATATACTTTCTTATTCATAAGACAAATCATATCATATCGCGGGCAAAAATACTACTGTCACTCGTACCACCGAATCACTTTCTTTACTTTATAGGGGGAATCGGATATACTAAGGGTACTGTTCACACAGCGGTAAAACACTTGCTGTTTTGCTAGGTAAGAAAGTGAGGTTTGGTTTTTCATATGGAAGAAAAAAATCAGCCACAGACAGAGCCGAAGCAGGACTCTGATTTTATGAAAGAGCGCATTAAGGAGCGCCCGCTAAACAAAAAGAAACTGGCACGACGCACCATTGTCACAGCAGCGATGGCAGTACTTTTTGCACTGATTGCCTGTCTGGTATTCACCATACTGGAGCCTCTTTTGAGCAATTGGATTTACCCGGAGGAGGAGCCCAAGGTTGTGGAATTCCCAGAGGATGTCAACGAGATTTTGCCGGAAGAAATGCTGACAGACAAGGAAGAAGAACAACAGGATAACAGTCCCAGCTATGAGGAGACAGAGGGCATTGTAGATCAACAACTGACCCAGATGTTTGCCAATTTTCAGCTGGATGTGGATGATTATAAAACCTTATATACAGCCCTGGGACAGGTGGCCGATGAGGCGGAGAAGGCACTGGTTACGGTTACCGGAGTAAAAAATGATGTGGACTGGTTCGATAATGTGTACCAGAGCAAAGGCCAGACCTCCGGTGTGATCATCGGCAATAACGGAAAGCAGCTGTTAATTCTCTCCCAGGAGAGTGTGACAGAACATGCGGAGACGATTCTCATCAATTTTACAGACGGGTCTATGAGTGTAGCTGAGTTGAAACAGAGTGATCCCAACACCGGTCTGGCAGTATTTGCCGTGGAACTGGAAAATCTGTCCAAGATGACCCAGAATTCCATCCGCATCGCAGAACTGGGCAGCTCTAACGGAATCAGTCTGCCCGGAAGCCCGGTTATTGCCATCGGAAGCCCTATGGGAACAGCGGGATCCGTCAGCTATGGAATGATCACTGCAGCAGGTACCGCTATCAATCTGGTGGATAACAATTTTAAAATACTCGCTACTAACATTTACGGAAGCACCGGTGCCACCGGAGTGATTATCAACCTGAAAGGGCAAATTCTGGGAATTATTGATAACAGCTATAATGCCAGTGATATGAAAAATCTGATCAGTGCCATTGGCGTTTCGGAACTGAAGCAGGTGGTGGAAAAGCTTTCCAATGGAATCCCTATTGCTTATCTGGGAGTACATGGTACAGATGTTCCGGAGCAGGCCAACAAGCGGCAGGGAGTGCCTTATGGCGCCTATGTCACATCCATTGAGATGGGATCCCCTGCTATGAATGCCGGTATTCAGAGTGGAGATGTGATCGTACAGTTTGGAGAATCTCCGATTATGAGCATGTCGGATCTGACCAAGGCTTTGTACAAGGCGAAGCCGGCAAGCAATGTGACACTGATTATTGAACGGCGGGGACAGGACGAATACCGCGAAATGGAAATTTCCCTGGATCTGGGAGTTTTTGAATAAATGAGGAGGCATAACCAATGAAGTACATTAAGGAATACAAAGAAGGAGACAGAGTGTTCGACATCTATCTCTGCAAGCATAAACAGTCCGCAGTGACCAAGAACGGCAAGCCCTACGACACCGTGATTCTCCAGGATAAAACCGGCACCATTGATGCCAAAATCTGGGATCCCAACAGCGCGGGAATTGATGAGTATGACACCTTAGATTACATAGAAGTCTACGGCGATGTGAACAATTTCCAGGGGGCGCTGCAGATTAACGTCAAGCGCATCCGCTGCTGCAAAGAGGGAGAGTACGACCCTGCCAACTATCTCCCTGTCAGCAAAAAAAACAACGATGAAATGTACAAAGAACTGCTGGCTCTGGTGGACTCTGTGAAGGAGCCGCACTTAAACCAGTTATTGAACGCTTTTTTCCGGGAGGATACCGCATTTATCGAGAAATTCCGCAAATCCTCTGCGGCAAAAACCATCCACCACGGTTTTGTGGGCGGTCTGCTGGAGCACTCCTTGAGCGTGGCGAAACTCTGCGATTACTACTGCACCGCTTATCCTTTGCTGAAACGGGACTTACTGATTACCGCTGCTATCTGCCATGATATGGGAAAAACCAGGGAGATATCCCTGTTCCCGGAAAATGATTACACCGATGAAGGACAGTTTTTAGGCCACATCGTCATGGGCAGTGAAATGGTATCGGAGAAAGCAAGACAGATTCCCGGATTTCCCAAATTCCTGGAGGCAGAGTTAAAGCACTGCATCCTGGCACACCACGGGGAATACGAATTTGGTTCTCCCAAGAAACCTGCCCTTATGGAGGCAGTGGCACTTGCCTACGCGGATAACACGGATGCAAAGATGGAAACCTTTGCAGAAATCCTGGAGAACAATCAGGACAACAGTGGATGGATGGGATTCAACCGCCTGTTTGATTCCAACCTCCACAGCACCAGAATGGAGTAAACACTTCCCATGGCATATCAGAAAAATGAACTTGTAACAGTGAAAATTGAAGATATCGGAAATGACGGAGAGGGTATTGGCAAAGTGGAAGGCTATACCCTCTTTGTCAAAGATGCGGTTATCGGTGACGAGGTGGAAGCACGAATTACCCGCCCCAAGAAAAACTATGCCTATGCCCGGTGCGAGAAAATCCTGACCCCCTCCCCCTGCCGGAGTGAGCCAGTCTGCGCTTTTCACAGACAGTGCGGCGGCTGTCAGATTCAGGCACTTTCCTATGAGAAACAGCTTGCCTTCAAGCAGGGAAAAGTGCGGAACAACCTTATCCGGCTGGGAGGCTTTACCCCGGAGGAAGTGGACAGGGTCATGGAGCCGGTGGTGGGAATGGAGGAGCCTTATCACTACCGCAATAAGGCCCTTTTTCCCGTGGGAACAGACCGCCAGGGCAATCTGGTCACCGGATTTTACGCCGGACGCACCCACGACATTATCGCTAACACCGACTGTGCCCTGGGCGTAGTCGAAAATAAAGAAATTCTGGAAACGGTGCTGGACTATATGCGCGCATGCAAAGTCAGTGTTTACCAGGAAACCACGGGAAAAGGACTGGTGCGCCATATCCTGATCCGCAAGGGCTTTACCTCCGGACAGCTTATGGTCTGCCTTATTATCAACACACCGGCTCAGGACAGGGAGAAAAACCAGTGGCTGCTAAGACAGCAGGAGCTGATTGACCGCCTGACCGTGATTCCCGGCATGACCAGCATCAGCGTGAACATAAACCGGGAGAAAACCAATGTGGTACTGGGAAAAGAAACCCATACCATCTGGGGAAGTGACACCATTGAGGACACCATCCATATGCGGGAAACGGTGGGATTTTCCCTCACCCATGAGGAGAATGCGGTTACCTACCACATTTCCCCTCAGTCCTTTTACCAGGTCAATCCGGTGCAGACGGAGAAACTCTACAGTCTGGCACTGGAATATGCGGGACTCACCGGAAAAGAAACCGTGTGGGATTTGTATTGCGGAATCGGCACTATTTCCCTCTTTCTTGCCCGCCGGGCGAAACAGGTTTACGGCGTGGAAGTTGTGCCCCAGGCAATCGAGGATGCCCGCCGTAATGCAGCTGATAACGGAATCACCAACGCGGAATTTTTCGTGGGAAAAGCGGAAGACATTCTTACGGATTTTTATAATAAGGGAGACAACGGAAATGAGGAGATGCGCCATCCCGATGTGATTGTGGTGGATCCGCCCAGGAAGGGCTGCGATGCCCTCTGTCTGGACACCATGCTCCGCATGGCGCCGGAGCGCATCGTCTATGTCAGCTGCGACTCCGCCACCCTTGCCAGAGACCTGCGGATTCTCTGCGATGGCGGCTATGAATTGCAAAAAGTCCGCCCTGTGGACCAATTTGGGCAGACGGTGCATGTCGAGACGGTATGTCTTTTGTCCAAACTACATGAAGCGAAGCATCATGTGAATGTGAGACTTGACATGGACGAGATGGATTTAACGGCGGTTGAGAGGCGCTAAAGGTCCAGGGGACCTTTGCCCAGCGCGGACCGAAGCGGAGCGTAGACAGGCTACTTATGAGGAGATAAAGAAGTATGTGGCAGAGCATAATGATGGGATGAAGGTATCTAATCTGTATATTGCA
>CAKRTZ010000049.1 GCA_934402515.1 uncultured Lachnospiraceae bacterium | reverse complement strand
GACATCAATGTGGATCAGAAACAGATTTTAAGCAAAATCCAGTGCTTTGCCCTGGATATGGACGGCACCATCTATCTGGGAGAGCAGTGGATAGACGGTGCGAAAGACTTTCTTCATAAGGTGGAGGAGGCAGGGAAACGCTATGTCTTTCTCACCAACAATTCCTCTAAAAATCCGGAGGTGTATGTGGACAAGCTGCACCGCATGGGACTGGATGTGACGAAGGAACAGATTGTCACCTCCGGACAGGCGACTATTTTCTATTTACAGAAGCATTTTTCCGGAAAAAAGGTGTTCCTGTTGGGAAACGAACTGTTAAAAGCGGAGTTTGAGCAGGAAGGAATCCGGTTAGAGGAGGAAAACCCCGAGGTGGTTGTGGTGGGATTTGACACCACCTTAGACTATGCCAAAATGTGCAAGGTCTGTGACTTTGTCCGGGCAGGACTGCCTTACCTTTCCACCCATCCCGATTATAACTGCCCCACAGAAACCGGATTTATTCCCGATGCCGGGGCAATCCACGCCTTTATCCATGCCTCCGCATTCCGCTATCCCGACCGGATTATCGGAAAGCCCAACGGGGATATTGTGGATTATCTCATTGACCGCATCCGGCTGCCCAAGGATCAGGTGATTATGATTGGTGACCGCCTGTACACCGATGTGGCTGCGGGGAGAAACAACGGGCTTTACAGTATGCTGGTACTCAGCGGCGAGGCAACCATGGAGGATGTGGCACAGTCGGATGTGGAGCCACACCTGATTTTTGATTCCGTAAAGGAGATTATTCCTTATTTATGATAGATGCACCTATTTCTGTAATGAAAATCATAGAGACACTGGAGCAGGCGGGCTTTGAGGCTTACGCGGTTGGTGGCTGTGTCCGTGACAGCCTGCTGGGGCGGAATCCCAGTGACTGGGACATTACCACCTCCGCCCGCCCGGAACAGGTAAAGACGCTCTTTTCCCATACCATCGACACCGGCATCCAGCACGGCACCGTGACGGTGATGCTGGAGCATGTGGGCTATGAGGTGACCACTTATCGGATTGATGGGGAGTATGAGGACAGCCGGCATCCCAAGGAAGTGATTTTCACCCCTCTGCTCACCGAGGATTTGAAACGCCGGGATTTTACCATCAACGCCATGGCGTGGAATCCAAGGGCGGGCATTATCGACGAATTCGGTGGCATGGAGGATTTGGACGAGGGGATTATCCGCTGTGTGGGCAGCCCCGAAGAACGGTTTTCCGAGGATGCCCTGCGGATGATGCGGGCGGTGCGGTTCTCTGCCCAGTTAGGGTATGAGATTGAGCCTGCCACAAAGGCTGCCATCCGGAAATTGGCACCCAATTTGAAACATGTCAGCGCAGAGCGGATCCAGGTGGAACTTGTGAAATTAGTGGAGTCCATGCACCCAGATTATCTGCGGGTGGCTTATGAAACCGGCATCACCAAAGTGGTTTTGCCGGAGTTTGATCGTTGCATGGAGACGGAACAGCACAATCCCCACCACTGCTACACCGTGGGAGAGCATATTCTGCACAGCATGCTCGCCATTCCTTCCAACCGTTATCTCCGGCTCGCCATGCTGTTACACGACATCGCGAAACCGGAAAAGAAAAGGACGGATGAGCAGGGCATCGACCATTTCCACGGCCATCAGGAGGCCAGCGCAGAGATGGCGAAGGTGATTCTGCGGCGTCTGAAATTTGACAACGAGACGATCCGCATTGTATCGAAGCTGATCGGTTTTCATGACTACCGTTTTCCTGCAGAGCGGCGCAGTGTGCGCCGGGCTGTGTGGAAAGTGGGAGAGGATCTTTTTCCCATGCTGTTACAGGTAAAAGAGGCGGACACCATGGCGCAGAGCCTTTATGAGCGGGAGGAAAAGCTGGAGTGGATCGCCAGAGTGGGAGAACTTTATCAGGAGATTCTGAAAGATAAAGAATGTCTGTCCTTAAAAGACCTGGCAGTGACCGGCAGGGATTTAATCCAGGCAGGCTGCACACCGGGACCGGAACTGGGCAGAATCCTCAATGAAATGCTCCAGGATGTGCTGGAACACCCGGAGCATAATAATAAGGAGTATTTGCTGCAATCCATCCGGCAGTAAAACACTTGAATATTTACGATAACACCCTCATAAGATAGGTTAGAAATAACCATAGGGGGGAAACAAGTGAATAGCAACGCTGTCAGTCTGCTGGAGCAGTATGAGTTGGAAATCCTGCGGACCTGGAGGGGACGGGATGCCTTTGTGTGCGACTCTGCCCAGGGTCTGTTTATCTTAAAGGAATACATGGGACCCAGAGAGAAAATCCTGTTTCAGGATAAGGTGTGCCGGCAAATCCGGGAGTCGGGCTTTACCGGGGCTGAAACCATTCTGCCCAACAAGGAAGGGGAGCTTCTCACCGTGGACACAGACGGCACGGCCTATCTGTGCAAATCCTATGTGGAGGGGCGGGAGTGCAACATCCGCGACCGGGAAGAAATTCTGCGGATGACGGAAGTGATGGCACGGCTGCACAAGGCGATGCACCTCCCGCGTCAGGAGACTGAAGGGCAGCAGCTTCCCACCCTTTCCCAGGAATTTGAAAAGCGGGGCAGAGAGCTTCGCAAGGTTCGTAAATTTTTGAAAAATCGTGGACAGAAAACGGATTTTGAGTTATTTTTATCCCAAAACTATGAGCCCTTTTTCCGCCAGGCGGAGGAGATTGCCCGACAGGCAGCCAGCATGGATTCTTCCATGGAAGAATCCTTCGGTGAACGGCCAGAAGCGCAGGTGCCGGTATGCCACGGGGATTTGCAGCATCACAATCTGCTCTTAAAAGACAGGGATGCCTTTGTCATCAATTTTGAGAAGTGCGGCACCGGCAGCCAGATGCGGGATCTGTACCGTTTTATGCGGAAATTTTTTGAGAAAAACGGCTGGTCCGTGGCAGGCGCCCGCCAGATTGTGGAGCACTACCAGAAGGAACGCACCATGGAGGCCAGAGATTTCCAGGAACTGTACTACCGGTTTGCCTATCCGGAGAAGTTCTGGAAAATCGTCAATTTCTATTACAATAAAGGAAAAAGCTGGGTGCCCGGCAGAAACGGCGAAAAGCTGCAGAATCTCCTGGCACAGGAAGCAGAGAAACAACACTTTTTAGAGGAATTCGAGAGATACTTATGAAAAAATTCGCAACGTTTATCTTAGTAATTACCATCGTGACGGCATTGGGGCTGTGCGGATACGCTCTCAAGGTACTGGGAGTATTCGGAAACACACCGGCACAGCCAGCCCAGACCACTGTGGCGGAGGAAAGTGAGGAGGAACAGCCCGTGTTTTCTTCCTCAATCCCCGGAAGTTACGACTCCATGGATGAGGTGGCAGTGGTGATGGCAGTCAACCAGGAGAAAAAGACGATCACGTTGCGGAACACGGATTTACAGAGAAACTACACTCTGGATTACAGCCAGGCGACCCGCCTGGAGGATCGTTACGGTTCCTCTCTTTCCATCGCCCAAATTAAAGCGGGGGATTTGGTACAGGTCACTTTTTTGAAAAATAAAAAACGGCTGAACACTCTGTCCCTGTGTAGCGGAGAGGCATGGACTTATGAAAAGGTGACGGAATATGCCGTCAACCGCAATACCAGAGTTTTGACCCTGGGGACGGATTCCTACAAGATCGGGGATGATACGCTGATTTTTTCCCAGGGAAAAGCCATCGACTGGATGGATCTCAATGATGTGGATGTGCTGACGGTAAATGGAGTCGACCAGCATGTCTACAGCATCGTAGTGGAAAAGGGACACGGTTATCTCCGTCTGGAAAACGACACCTACTTTGTGGGCGGCTGGATTGAGGTGGGAGAAAGCCTGATCAGCCCCATCACCCAGGACATGCTCCTCACGGTGCCGGAGGGGGACTACCAGGTTCTTCTCACGAATAATGGCAACCGGGGTATGAAAAACATCAGCATCAAGCGGGGAGAAGAACTGGATCTGGATATCGGCGACATTGAGATAGAGGAGACCAAAGTGGGACGAGTGGTCTTTTCTGTCACACCCAGCAATGCCAGCGTCTATGTGGATGGCGAATTGGTGGATGTGGCGGCACCACTGGAACTGGAGTACGGCATCCATCAGATGATTGCCGGGGCTGAGGGCTATGACACCATGACCCGGTATATCAATGTGGGAGAGGAACTTGCCAATCTGGATGTCCGTCTGGAAAAGACAAGCACTGTCAGTGGAAACAGCAGCAGTAATAACAGTGACAAAAACACCACCACCAGTGGGACAGGCAGTGTAATTTCCACTACGGATCAGGGACAGTATCATGTGATGATCACCGCACCGGAGAAGGTGGAACTGTATGTGGATGGCAATTACATCGGCATTACCCCCATCAGCTTCAAGAAGGTGGCAGGCAGTCATGTGATTACCCTGCGCAAGGACGGCTATGTGACACGCAGCTATACCATCCAGGTGGACGAGGAGCAAAAGGACATCAGTTATTCCTTTGCAGACCTGACCGCCGGAAGCGTGAGCGGGAACGAGAATTGACAGCCCTGCGGACATGCTACAAATGCCCTAAATTAGCCTAAATCGCTTGACAAGGCAATAGAAAACGGCTATAAATAGTATAGATGTTTTTCAGAGGAAACTCATGATCACGAAACATTAATAGAAAACTCATATTACAGGAGGAGTTCGAAATGAACAAAACAGAATTAGTTGCAGCTATGGCTGACCAGGCTGGATTATCCAAGAAAGATGCAGAGAAAGCTTTAAAGGCATTCACTGATGTTGTTGCAGACGAGTTAAAAAAAGGCGGAAAGGTTCAGTTAGTTGGTTTCGGTACTTTTGAAGTATCCGAGAGAGCTGCCAGAGAAGGAAGAAATCCTCAGAGCGGCGAAGTTATGAAGATTGCAGCTTCCAAGGCTCCTAAATTCAAAGCTGGTAAAGCTTTAAAGGATTCCTTAAACTAATTACTTTGTGATGATAAAGAACTGTAAAGGCCTGTCGTAGAAATGCGGCAGGCTTTTTTCATCAGGTATGTTATAATGGAAACAGATTTTAACAGCAGGAGGGCTCATTATGCGACTAGATAAATATTTAAAGGTGTCCCGTCTCATCAAGCGCCGCACCGTGGCAAACGAAGCGTGCGACAGCGGACGCGTACTCATTAACGGCAAACCCGCCAAGGCATCTGCCAACGTGAAACAGGGGGATGTGATTACCATCCAGTTTGGCAACAAGGATGTGAACGTGGAAGTGCTGGATGTGCAGGAAACCGTGAAAAAGGAAGAGGCAAAAGAACTTTTTAAGTATATTTAAGTGTTGAAACTTCCCACCCTCTCATATATATAAGTGGAGTCCAATAATGGAAACATGAGAGAGGGGAACAACTATGGAAGACCTGAATGTATCGAAACGAGCCCATAAACTTACCTTAAGCAACCGGAAAAGCTGCACCATCACCGGGGTGACGGATGTGCTGTCTTTTGATGTGGGGGAGGTTCTTCTGGAAACCGACCAGGGAATGTTGATGCTAAAGGGTAAGGATCTGCATGTAAGCCGCCTGACACTGGAAAAAGGAGAGGTGGATGTGGACGGAAGCATTGATTCCCTTACCTATTCAGAGAATGCAGGCTACGGGGAAAAGGCGGAAGGGCTGCTGAAAAAGCTGTTTCGTTAGCCTATGAGCCAGAATATTTTTCAGGAACTCCAATTTTTGCTCTATGCAATCCTGTTTGGGGCATTTCTCACATCGGTTTATGACATTTTCCGGATTCTGCGCCGGGTTTTTCCCCACAGCAATATGCTGGTTTCTCTGGAGGATCTGGTTTTCTGGATTTTTTGTGCAGTCAGCGTTTTTTACCTGCTGAACTCCCAGAGTGATGGAAAACTCCGGTGGTTTTCTGTAGTAGGTGCAGCACTGGGAATGAGCGTGTATCACGTTACACTGGGCAGGCTGTTAGTTCCTTTTTTTTCCTTTTTATTTGGGAAATGCCGGCAGGCGATTTGCTTCATCCTGCATTATCTCCTGCTTCCGGTGAAACTTACCGGAAAACAGAGCAAGCGGCTGGGGCAGAGAGGTGTACGTTTTGTGAAAAAGAAGTTGACGGTTTCCAGGAAAATGCTTAAAATAATGTTACATAAGCAGTAGAGTGCTGAGAAGGGAAATACCTGTGAATTTGGCAGAAATTTACAGGCAGTCGTGTAAAAACGATGGGAGAAGTAAAGGTATGGCAAGGTCGAGAGTAGCTTACCGCAGGGGAAGAAAACCCCAGAATCGATTCAGTATGCTGTTGGTTTCCATGGTCGTATTGATTCTGGCAGGTGTGGTAACGGTAAAGAGCGTAGAACTGAGACAAAAGAAAGAAGTGTACGCAGCCAGGGAGGCAGCGTTGGAGCAGCAGATCGAGGCGGAGCAGGTGCGCACCGAGGAGATCGAGGAATATAGGAAATACACCCAGACGAAGGCTTATGTGGAGGAAGTCGCCAAGGATAAGCTGGGACTGGTGTATCAGGGAGAGATCATATTTAAAGAACAGTAAGGCATGACCGGATTTGAAGGTCATGCCTTTTACATTTCAAAGATTGTCGCTGTGTTCTGGATGGGCTATAGAAAAATTTTTTTCCCGCTCCTGTTTTGACAAAATACGAGTATGGGCTTGTCTATAATAGGAATCCGCATAATCATTTAAAACAGCAGAATCCGCCGGAAAAGGTGGGATGGAAGGGGGACAAGTCTTTGAAAAACAGGGTGGAGAATGAAGAAATCAGAGTGACCTTGCTGCCGGAGTATGGCCGCAGGAAGCTTTTAAACTATGCAGACACCTTTCGTGAACTGGCACAGGTGTATGAGGAAAAAGAGGAGCAGACTCCGGATTCAGAACCGGATCGGCAGGAAGTCTATGTGCGTAAGTGCAAACAGGAAAACCGCCAGATGCTGTCGGAGCAGCTGGCAGAGATGGCGCAGATCATGTCGGATGTGGCAGGGGAGACCTACCGGCTGCTTCCCGTCTCCGATAAAAGAAAACGAATGCTGCAGCGGGCATTTCATATCGAGGGAATCGATTTAGACCAGGTACACCGCACACTTTGTGGGTCAGGGGGGCATGAGACGGAAAAATTGTGTCTTTCCCTGCGCAGACAGCGGGGGGATGCAGTGTCTTCGGAGGATGTGGCTGGAATGCTGTCTGTTCTGCTTAATGCCCGTTACCTTTCAGCAGATGACAATCCCTTTTTTCTCCCCAAAGACTATACCGATTTTGTTTTTCTGGAGGAAAGCCGTTACCACTGCATGACCGGGGCGGTTCTGGCACCCAAGGACACAGAGAAGCAGTCCGGGGATAATTATTTTATCGAAGAAAATACGGAGGGAATTTTACATATGGTGCTGTCTGACGGCATGGGCTCCGGGGAGGATGCCTGTAAGGACAGCAGTATGGTGGTGGAAATGATGGAGCAGCTGCTGGAATCCGGGTTTACACCGGAGAGTGCCATCGGGCTGGTGAATCATGCGTTTTATAATGGTGCGGGTGGACAGAACATTGCCACCCTGGACTATTGCGAGCTGAACCTTCATTCCGGAACCTGCCGGTTTTATAAGGTGGGTGCAGCGGCATCCTACATCAAGAGGGGGCGTATGGTGGAGCAGATATCCTCCCAGAATCTACCCCTGGGTGGCATGCGCCAGACAGATCTGGAACCGGAGGAACGGGATCTGATGGACGGAGACTTTGTGATCCTGTTTTCCGACGGAGTGTCAGACAGCTTCACCATGGGGCTGGGGGAGGACATGCTGGCGGAGGTCATCAGCCAGATGGAACTCAACAACCCCAATGAAATGGCCAACTATCTGCTGAACTATTGTCTCCACCAGTCCCAGGGGCGGATCCGGGATGATCTCACCATTCTGGTGGCAGGCATCTGGGAGAATTGACATATCAGCAATTTCGGTTGCTTTGTGGGGGCAAATTGCGTAAGATAAAGACATGAGTAATTTGATAGAAAAGGTACGCAGTTACTGTGAACAATTTCATATGCTGGAAAAAGGCGACAGGGTAGTGGCAGGTGTGTCCGGAGGAGCGGACAGCGTGGCGCTTCTTCTGGTGCTGTGTGTCCTGCAGGCGGACTATGAACTGTCTCTGCAGGTGGTACATGTGCATCATGGCATCCGTGCGGAGGCGGATCAGGATGCGGCTTTTGTGGAAAACCTGTGTAAAACCAGAGGAATCCCCTTTACCCTTGTGGAAAAAAATGTGCCAAAGCTGGCCAAACTGTGGAAAATTTCCCAGGAGGAGGCAGGACGTCTGGTGCGCTATGAGGCACTGGAACAGATTTCTGCTGACAAAATTGCGGTGGCCCACCACCAGGGAGATCAGGCGGAAACCGTACTTCACAACCTGTTCCGGGGCACCGGGCTTACGGGACTGGGAGGAATGCAGCCGGTGAACGGGCGCATCATCCGTCCCTTGCTCTGTGCAGACCGTCCTCAGATTGAACGGTTTCTCAGGGAACAGGGAGTGTCCTATGTGACGGATCAGACCAATCTGGCAGACGATTATACCAGAAACCGGATCCGTCATCATATTCTGGAATATGCCACCCGGGAGATCAATGCCCAGGCAGTGCCTCATGTGGCTCAGGCGGCGGATCTGGTGCGGGAGGCTCAGGAGTTTTTAAAACGGCAGACGGAGCAGGCATTGGAGTCCTGTCAGATTTTGCCGGAGGGTGGGCAGCAGAACGATGGGGCGGAAACCATCAGTCTCCGGGTGGAAAGTTTTCGCAGGATCGATCCCTTTTTGCAGAAGCAGGTATTGCTGGAGGTTTTGTATCACCTGACGGAGGCCCGCCGGGATATTACCGCGGTTCATATCAGCCAGCTGGTGGCATTGTCTGCCCCACAGATGGACGGTCTGGGGGAGCGGCAGCTGCATCTGCCCCACGGACTCAGGGCAGTGCGGCAGTACGACAGGATGATTTTTTCCCTGGAAGACGGGGAATTTCCAAAATCCGGGGAAAAGGTGATGGCGAAATCTTCCGGGGAAGAAAGAACGGCAGCAGTTACCGTCACACCGCCGGCAGAAATTTCCCTTCCCGATGGAAGAATCCTGGAGTTTCAACTGTTGGACACTTCGGCAGAAGAATGGAAGAATGGGGCTTTCTGGGAAAGAATTCCTAAAAAACCATGTACGAAATGGTTTGATTATGATAAAATAAAACATCCTGTGCAGTTGCGGACCCGTGAAACCGGAGACTATCTGGTCATCCATTCCGGTGGTGGACGCAAATCGTTACAGGATTATATGATTGACGAGAAAATACCAAAGTCAATCCGGAATGAGACGCTGTTGCTGGCGGATGGGGACTGTGTGATGTGGGTCATCGGTCACCGGACCGGCGAAAATTATAAAGTCACAATGTATACAAAGCGTATTCTGGCGGTAAACTTAGTAGGAGGAAATTAAAATGGCAGAACATGTAGACATCCTGTTATCTGAACAGGAAGTGGACAAAAGAATTCAGGAGATTGGCGAGCAGATCAGCAGAGATTATGCCGGCAAAGAGGTACATCTGGTATGCGTCCTTAAGGGAGGCAGCTTTTTTATGTGTGAGCTGGCAAAGAGAATTACCGTACCGGTAACCCTGGACTTTATGTCGGTATCCAGTTACGGCAGCTCCACCAAATCCAGCGGTGTGGTAAAGATCGTGAAGGATCTGGACGAGCCCTTAAAAGATAAAAATGTAATCGTAGTGGAAGATATCGTTGATTCCGGCAGAACCTTGAGTTATCTGTTGGAAATGTTAAAGGACAGACATCCTGCAAGCTTAAGTCTCTGTACCCTGCTTGACAAGCCGGAGCGCCGCGTGGTGGATGTGAATGTGGACTATACCGGTTTTAATATTCCGGACGAGTTCGTGGTTGGCTATGGCCTGGATTATGATCAGAGATACCGCAATCTTCCCTATATCGGCATCGTAAAATTTGACTAACTAAGGGAAAGATGTAAGGAGACCTGGACTTTGAATAAAAGTGGCGGAAAAAGTTTTAGCGGTTATTTTGTGGTAATTCTGGGACTGCTGTTTCTGGTGATACTCATCAGCATGCTGCAGCCGGATTCTGATAACTATAAATATGGTGAATTTTTAAATGATGTGCAAAGCGGCGAGGTCGCCATGGCGGAGATCCAGCCCAACCGGGAAGCCCCCACGGGTTCTGTGGAGGTCACCCTGAAATCCGGGGAGGAAAAAGTTCTCTACACCACGGATATCACCGTGGCGGAACAGGTGCTGCGGGATGCAGGCTATGATCCTCTGGTACATGATATTCCCCATGAGAACTGGTTTTTAAATTATGTATTGCCTATTCTCCTGGTGGTGATTGTAGGTGTCTTCGTCTTTGTCATGATCAATAATCAGAATGCTGCCGGAGGAAACGGCGGCAAGATGATGAACTTCGGCAAGAGCCGTGCCAAGCTTTCCATGGGAGACCATCATGTGACCCTTAAGGATGTGGCCGGTCTGAAAGAAGAAAAGGAAGAACTGGAAGAAATCGTGGACTTTTTGAAAAATCCTGCAAAGTTCACGAAGGTAGGTGCAAGAATCCCCAAGGGCGTTCTGCTGGAGGGTCCTCCCGGAACCGGTAAGACCCTGTTGGCAAAAGCAGTGGCAGGAGAGGCGGATGTGCCTTTCTTCAGTATTTCCGGTTCTGATTTTGTGGAAATGTTTGTGGGTGTGGGTGCATCCCGTGTCCGTGATTTGTTTGCAGATGCGAAACGGCATGCTCCCTGTATTATCTTTATCGATGAGATTGATGCAGTGGCAAGACGCCGTGGAACCGGTATGGGCGGTGGCCACGATGAACGTGAGCAGACCCTGAACCAGATGCTGGTAGAGATGGACGGTTTCGGCGTCAACGAAGGCATTATCGTGATGGCAGCCACCAACCGAGTGGATATTCTTGATCCGGCGATTTTGAGACCGGGACGTTTCGATAGAAAGATTGCAGTTTCTCCTCCGGATGTGGGTGGCAGACAGGAAATCCTCAAGGTACACTCCAAGAACAAACCTCTGGGAGACGATGTGAATCTGGAGCAGATTGCCCAGACCACCGCAGGCTTTACCGGAGCGGATCTGGAGAACCTGTTAAACGAGGCAGCCATCAACGCAGCCATGGAAGATCGTTCCTTTATCAAACAGGAGGACATCAAGGACGCTTTTGTGAAAGTGGGAATCGGTGCGGAGAAAAAGAGCCGTATCATCTCCGACAAGGAGAAAAAGATCACCGCATATCACGAGGCAGGTCATGCAATCCTCTTCCATGTCCTTCCCGATGTGGGGCCGGTTTATACCGTGTCCATTATTCCCACCGGTGTAGGCGCGGCCGGCTATACCATGCCCCTGCCGGAAAAGGACGAAATGTTCCGTACCAAGGGCGGAATGCTTCAGGATATTATGGTATCTCTGGGTGGACGAATCGCCGAGGAAATCATTTTTGACGACATCACCACCGGAGCTTCCAGCGACATTAAGCATGCCACGAAAGTGGCGCGCCGCATGATTACCCGTTATGGCATGTCTGATAACGTGGGTGTGGTATGCTATGATGACGACGATGAGGAAGTCTTCATCGGTCGTGACCTGGCACATCCCAAGAGCCATTCCGAAGCCATTCAGGGTCAGATTGATGAGGAAGTGAAACAGATTATCGACGATTGCTACGCAAAAGCAAAAGCAATCATCATGGAGCACCGGGATGTCCTAGAGAAATGCGCACAGCTCCTCCTGGAGAAGGAAAAGATTTCCAGAGACGAGTTTGAGGCTCTGTTTCATGAGTAATTGTGCATTTTACACAAAAACAGGATGCTGTATTTGTAATGTTTGTGAATCGTTAGCATTTACCGGAAAGGGTGGGTCTGGTATTATACTACTTGTAACCCCCCAATACATTATATAGTTTTTTGCTATACCCCATAAGAAAGAAATACCTTCTCTAAAAAAGGCAGTAATTCAGATTACTGTCTTTTTTACTGCACATATCGTGTGGTATACTATAGTAGATTGACAACATAACAGGAACATGACAGGAGATTATATGGATTTCAAACGATTTGACAAGGCGGAAAGAGATCAACTATATATTTCAGGTATGCGCCCGCTTTTTAAAAAACAGGCGGTATTTTCCGATATGACCCAGGATTATGTGCGTCCTGCACAGCCTGCCCCCTACAGTACGGTACAGATTCGAATTCGGGCAGCCCACAATAACGTGGATCGGATTATTCTGATATGTAAGGATAACCGCTACCAGATGTATAAGGGTGAACAGATTGGAGAATTCGATTATTACGAATATACGTTGGAACTGGATAACGAACAGATTTCCTATTATTTTGAGATTTTTGCGGGAGCGGTAGAATGTTTTTACGACCAGAGAGGTGTGGTGAAGCAGCAGGATGCCCAATACTTTTTTAAGGTGATTCCCGGCTTTGACACTCCCGACTGGGCAAAAGGTGCGGTCATGTATCAGATTTTTACAGACCGTTTTTACAATGGAGACCCTTCCAACGATGTACTGGATAATGAGTATCATTATATTGGCGGCCATACCACCCGGGTAAAGGATTGGAACAAATACCCGGCACAGATGGGCATCCGTGAATTTTACGGCGGCGATTTACAAGGCGTTCTGGATAAGCTGGACTATCTTCAGGATTTGGGAGTGGAGGTTATTTATTTCAACCCCCTGTTTGTTTCCCCTTCCAACCATAAATACGACATCCAGGACTATGATTACATTGACCCTCATTTTGGAAAAATTGTCATGGACGAGGGAAAGGTTCTTCAAGATTGGGAAGCAGAAAACCGTTTTTCTACCCGTTATATCAACCGGGTGACCAATAAAGCCAACTTGGAAGCCAGTAACGCATTTTTTGCTCAAGTAGTGGAGGAGATCCACAACCGTGGCATGCGTGTCATTCTGGATGGCGTGTTTAACCACTGTGGTTCCTTTAATAAATGGATGGACCGAGAACGGATTTACGAGGATGTACCTGGCTATGCCAAGGGTGCGTTTGTGGCAGAGGACAGTCCCTACCACAGCTTTTTCCAGTTTCTGGAAGGCGGCAGTTTCCCCTACAACACCCATTATGACGGCTGGTGGGGACATGATACCCTCCCGAAGCTGAATTATGAGGGTTCCAGGGAGCTTTATGATTATATCATGAGAATTGCTGCCAAATGGGTTTCTCCCCCGTATAACTGTGACGGCTGGAGACTGGATGTGGCAGCAGATCTGGGACATTCCCCGGAATTTAACCACAAATTCTGGAAAGACTTCCGCACGGCGGTGCGCCGGGCAAATCCGAATGCCGTCATTCTGGCAGAACACTACGGAAGCCCTGTAGACTGGTTGGACGGTAAACAGTGGGACAGTGTAATGAACTACGATGCGTTCATGGAACCCCTTACCTGGTTTCTGACCGGCATGGAAAAGCATAGTGATGATTTCCGGCAGGATATGATTGGAAATACCGGAGCGTTCTGGGGCTCCATGATTTATAATGCCACAGCCTTCAGCTACCCTTCCGCGGCGGTGGCAATGAATGAACTGTCAAATCATGACCATTCCCGTTTCCTGACCCGTACCAACCATAAGGTGGGACGTACCAATACCCTGGGACCGGAGGCGGCCAATGAAGGAGTCAATAAAGCGGTTATGCGGGAGGCTGTTGTCATGCAGATGACCTGGCCCGGTGCCCCTACTATCTATTATGGAGATGAGGCTGGAGTATGCGGTTTCACCGATCCGGATAACCGGAGAACTTATCCCTGGGGACAGGAAGACCACCAGATGATAGAACTCCACAAGCACCTTATCCGTATTCACAAAGAGAATCCGGAAATCCGTGACGGTTCTCTCCGTGGCATTTTTGAGGACTACAATGTACTGGTTTATGCCCGGTTCAACACCGAGGAACAAACCCTTGTCTGCGTCAACAATAATCCCCAGCCTGTCACCAGACAGATCAAGGTATGGGAGGTCGGAATTCCCAAGGAGACTGTGCTGATTCAGATTTTCAGTACAGACGAACAGGGATTTTCCACAGAGCAGACAGAGGTTCCGGTAGTTGCCGGAAGGATGGAAATAACCATCCCTGCCACCGGCACACTGATTTTGAAGCACGGTAAAGCCCAGGCAGAGGACGATGAAAAGGCAGAAAAGAGCCCCATCCGCAACCGCCGTTGGAACTTCGTGAAATTTTCATAAATATGATTGAAAAGCCATTCCCAGGATTGTGACGGGAATGGCTTTTTAAATTTATATTTTTGATTATACATTAGGGACTGATATATGCTATTTTGAAACTTGAGAAAAAGTGTAGATTTAGATAGTAAGTTGGAATGCAATATAGGTATGTCCTTCAATCATGGTATTTTTCAAACAAATATTGCCGTTATTTTTTTTGATAAGTAATTGTAATTTGTGTAACCCAATTCCGTGTTCTTTAGAAGATTTAGTTGTATAACCGCTATGAAATATTTTTTTTGTAAACTCAGGCGTGATAATGGGACCAGGATTCTCGATTAGAAATTTAATGTGATGCCGAGTGGAATCTATGGTCAAATAAATTACATCACCGTTAGAAGAAGATTCCAAGGCATTGTCAACTAGAATTCCCAAACATTCAATGAGGTCGTATTCGTTGCAAGATGTGTTAAGGGTATAGGTGCGTATATGAATATGTAGAATTTTACCTTGTTTTTCAAATTGTGCTATTTTACTTATAAGGAATCCAGCAACAAGATGAAGATTTATTTTTAGTATGTTGAAATCTGTGGATTCAGAAATATAGTGGTCAGTTGTGTTGAGTAGGGCATTTATTAAACTTTCGTAGTCATTATGTGTATAGCATAGTCCCTGAATTGTTTGAAGATGATTATGATAATCGTGTTGTTTTAAGCGAACCTGCTCGATCAGGTTTTCAATAATAGGAAGATAAGAACGATAGATTTCTAATTGTTGTTGTTCGCGTAGATATTTCTGATGGTTGATAAATATTTCTCCATTGATAAAAATCAAGGACATTGTGAAAGCAAAAAATAGAATATAGTGCGAGAAGAAATCGTCAGGTTCAAATCGGGCATAGAGAATAAACCCCAATGCTAATAAAAAGGTATTGGTAAGAATCAGTAAAAATGGAGTATTGTGACATTGCAATAAAGAATAGATTTTTTTTAATGGAAGAAAATGATATGAAAGATAGCATAATAGTAAAATAATTGTAGAACCTACATAGGGAACAATACCTTGAAAAATCGTGGAACCATTCAATCCAAATAAAGGAAAGAGCATAACAGAACATAATGCAATGAAGACATATTCTAGAAAATAAATATAAATAGAATGAAAAACACTTATGGGAAGTGTTAAGCAAAATAAGGCAATGTATAAGAGGTTTTCAATAATTAAAGTCAAGGTTGTATTGAGGAAAAACGTTTCTAAAAAACTGTCCAAAAATACACAAAATATACCTATGAAAAAAAATCTCAAATAGTTTCCTTTAAATTCTTTTAAAAATCCTTTAGTAAGAAAGTATAAGGATAGAAATTCTAACATAAGTAAAAAAAAATTACTAATAAATTTTATAATCACAGGATACCTCGAATCGCGTTTTCAACGCTTGATTTATAGTTTCTCCCAACGGGAATTTCCTGATTGGACAGTGAAAGAGTCTTTCTTGTGCAATCATATGATGTAATGTGACAGATATTGACAAGATACTTGCGGTGGCATCTTACGAATCCGTGATGTAATAGATTTTCTAATTGACTTAAAGTATATTCTGTAGTTTGAAAAATTCCATTGATTGTTACAATTTGTATGCGTCTATACATACCTGGACAAAAATAAAGAATACTCTTTTCAGGAATTGAAAGTTGTCCACCCCAAAATTCTGTGAATGAAAAAGAAGGATCCTTGACTAAAGGGGAATGTAAAATATCATTTAAAAGTTGGGTAACATCTGTAGCTGTATATGGTTTTAATATATAATGATAGCAATGAGTGTCATTCAGTGCTTCGTAAATCTTTTCAGGAATCGAAGTAATAAAAACAATAGGAGTGTATTGGTAACAATGCATTGAACGAATAAAATGTCCCAATGTAAGTCCGCTATAATTTTCCCAATCTTGTTCTTGGAATTTTATATCCAATAAAAACAAATCGAAAATAGTACGGCCTGTCACAATATGATAAGCAGTATCATAATCGGAAGAGGTTTTAATTTCAAAATTTTCATTATAAGATTCTAATATTTTCTGCAATGCTAGAAGCTGAGCAGGTTGATCTTCAACTATTAAAACTCGATACATTTTCCCTTACATGTTGTTCATGTATTAAATATTGGCGTTCGCGTAAGAATACAATGACAGACCTTAAAAAATTTTGTTTTATGTGATAATAATAAAACATGAACAATTGGTTGTCGACAATTTTTATTCAGTATGTAGAAAAATATCGTGCATTGGATGAATGTCAGAAAGAGAAGATTAAATATAGTTTTTGCACTATTATAGGTGAAATAGAAAAAATAGTTAT
>CAKRTZ010000048.1 GCA_934402515.1 uncultured Lachnospiraceae bacterium | reverse complement strand
TGCCTCTGTAGTGCTTCCGGGAACCAAAGAACTGCCCAGTGATTTAGAAGATCTGGAGGATATTGGCGAAGAGCCTGGGCAGGAGGAAGAAGTTCCGGAAGAAAATGTTCCGGAACAGGCAGAAACGGAAGAACTTCCGGAAGAGGAAGAACCCACTGAAATTGTGGAGATCGAGGAGACAGAGGACACTGCAGAAACGGAAGAAATCGAAGAGGCAGCAGAAGTTGAAGAGGAAGACTCTGAGGAACCGGAAGAAGCGGATGAAGTAGAAGAAATTGAAGAAGTACCGGAGATGACCGAAGAGGCTGCTGCGACAGAGGAAGAAGCAGAAAGAAAAGTGGATGCAGAGGAAGCAGATGTCTCAGAAACCGATGAGGCGGAGGAGCCGGAACAGACTGAGGCGCGAGCCCTTACCGACGAAGAGAGAGAACTGTTTGGCCAGTTTATTCAGAGCAAAGGATCCCGCAGACAGATTGTGAATGCCCTGGATAATATCAGCCTGGCAGCTTATACCGGCAATATTATCGTCACCGGGGATGCAGGAGTGGGAACCATGACTCTGGCGAAAAATCTCATCCGCGAAGTGCAGATGACAGATCACAACTTCTCCGGGCGGGTAGCAAAGATTACGGCTTCTGCGTTGAACAAGAAGGATATTCCCTCTACTTTTGCAAAACTCAGCAATGGTGCACTGATCGTCCAGAGTGCCGGAAATCTGAATAAAGAGACGACAAAGGCTCTTTATAAGACCCTCAATAATGAAAATCAGGGAATTATTGTGGTATTGGAGGGCACAAAGAAATCTATCGACCGTATGCTGGAAGAAAATGAAAATCTTCTGGAGCGCTTTAATGCACGGATTGATGTGGAGGCATTGGGAGACGATGCCCTGGTAAGCTTTGGCAGAAAATATGCCCATCAGATGGAGTATTCCATTGACGAGATGGGGATGCTGGCACTGCATACGCGGATTTCTGATATGCAGACCATGGATCACGCAGTGACCATTTATGAAGTGCGTGATATCATTGACGAGGCGATTGAACATGCAGACCGCAAAAATGTCAAACACTTCTTTGATATTTTATTTAGAAAACGCTACGATGATGAAGATATGATCATCCTGCGCGAGAATGACTTTATTATTTAAAAAGTTACAGTAGTAAAACACTTGCTGTTTTGCTGCGTAAGAAAGTGAGCCAAGTGTGAGCAGCCCTTCTTTTGCGTAGCAAAATTTTAATTGAGGTTTGCGAAGGTTGCGTTCACAGATTTTATGTGAACGTAACTAAATAACCGGATAGGGGGATTTTCATGGCAAAATCAAAGACAAGAGCAAGAAACAAAGCAAAGGCAGCAGCCAATACACCGGTAAACACCCCGGCAAAGCCGCAGCAGCCCAAAGAGGAAACCGTCTTTATCTCTGAGGCAGACCAGTATGTGTTTGCCCAGGGAACGCACTATGACATTTACAAAAAATTGGGCGCACACCCTTCCGTAGAAAATGGCGAAAAGGGTATGTTTTTCGGTGTCTGGGCACCCAACGCGGCAGCGGTTCATGTCATCGGCAGCTTTAACGGCTGGAACGAGGAGCAGTATCCCATGACCAAGCTGGGACCCGGCGGCATTTACACCTGCTTTATTCCCGGCGTGGGAACCGGCGAACTGTATAAATATCTGATTCATACCCAGGATGGACGCAAACTCTACAAGGCAGATCCCTTTGCCAACTATGCTGAGATGCGCCCCGGCAATGCCTCCAGAACCACGGACTTGTCCGGTTTTGCATGGCATGATGATGCCTGGATGCGGGCAAGAGAGAAAAAGAATGTGTTCAAGGAGCCTCTGGCAATCTATGAGTGCCATATTGGTTCTTTTATGAAACATCCGGACGGTACGGAGGATGGTTTCTATAATTACCGTCAGTTTGCGGACCGCATTGTGCAATACTGTAAAGAAATGAAATACACCCATGTGGAGCTGATGGGAATTGCAGAGCATCCCTTCGATGGTTCCTGGGGATATCAGGTGACAGGCTATTATGCACCCACCTCCCGCTATGGAGAGCCCAAGGACTTCATGTACCTGGTGGATACCTTACATAAAAATGACATTGGTGTCATCCTGGACTGGGTTCCTGCCCATTTTGCCACGGATGAGTTTGGACTGGCTCAGTTTGACGGAACCTGCATTTTTGAGGATCCGGATCCAAGACGTGGAGAGCATCCCGACTGGGGCACCAAGATTTTCAATCTGGGCAAAAACGAAGTGAAGAACTTCCTGATCGCTAATGTACTTTACTGGATTCGGGAGTTCCATGTGGATGGAATCCGTGTGGATGCCGTAGCCTCCATGCTCTATCTTGATTATGGCAAAAAGGAAGGACAGTGGCTGCCCAACAAGTTTGGCGGACATGAGAATCTGGAGGCAATCGAGTTCTTTAAGCACTTAAACAGTGTGGTTCGCGGTTCCTACCCCGGCTTTATGACCATTGCGGAGGAATCCACTGCATGGCCTAATGTCACCGGAGAAATCGGCACGGACAGCCTGGGCTTTTCCTTTAAATGGAACATGGGCTGGATGCATGACTTCTGCGAGTATATGAAGCTAGACCCCTTGTTCCGCAAGGATAATCACTATGCCATGACCTTTGCCATGACCTACAATGACAGCGAAAACTATATCCTGCCTCTTTCTCATGACGAAGTAGTACACCTGAAGTGTTCCATGGTGAATAAAATGCCGGGTTATCAGGTGGACAAATACGCCAACCTCCGTCTGGGCTACACCTACATGTTTGGACACAGCGGTAAGAAACTGCTGTTCATGGGACAGGATTTCGGACAGGAGAGAGAGTGGAGCGAAGCCAGAGAACTGGATTGGTTTCTGTTGGAAAATCCCTTGAACCGTGGCATGCAGGCTTATGTGGGAGAGTTGTTGAAGCTGTATCATAAGTATTCCTGCCTCTACGAGCTGGACAATGGCTGGCAGGGCTTTGAATGGCTGAACGCTGACGATAAAGACCGCAGCGTTTACAGTTTCTTCCGTAAAAATTCCACCGGCAAAAATAATCTTATGTTTGTACTGAATATGACTCCCGTTGCCAGAGAAAATTATGTAATCGGAGTGCCTCAGAAGAAAAAGTATAAGCTGGTGCTTAACAGCGATGATACCCGCTTTGGCGGAAACGGGAATGAGATACCCGCAGAAATTATGGCGAAGGACGGACAGTGCAATTACAGGGACTATACCATCACCTTTACCCTGCCTGCTTACACAGCAGCGGTATTTACTTTCTAGTGACTAAAGAATTGAATCAAAGCGACCGAAATATAAGGTGTACATCTTTTGCAGGTGTACACCTTTTTCGATTCATAGGAAATTCTTTCCGATGAATCAAAACGCTCCGCTAGGATGCGGAGCTGGCGGAGAAGAGTTTATGATCATACATTTCAATACTCCCGGAGCAGATTCCGGGAAAGCAGTGGCAGCCTACGACAAAAGTGACAGGATGTCCCAGACGGCAGGCAGCGGACAGAGTGAAAAAGTAAATACAGGCTATGCATTAGACATTTCCGGCAAAGTTAGGGATAACGACAGGTACAGCGTTCACGGACGAACGATGGAAGAAGTTATGCAGAATGCACAGGCACAGGATGTGACCGTGCAGGAAAATTACATGACGGTGATGTCTAATTCTATGTCTACGGAAGATTTTGCCCAGCTGCAAAAGGAAGGTTATTCTGCCAGGGACATGAAACCGGAAGAATTTGTTTCTATTGTGGACAAAATCAAGGCAGTGGTGGCACAGTCGGGGAAAACTGTGGCAGGTTACAACGATGACCTGGATTTGGAAACCCTGGAGCAGATTACCGGAAGTCAGGTGATGGCCCAGGCGTTACAACAGGCGTGCCAGCAGAACGACATTCCCCTCACAGAAGAAAATGCCAGGGATATTGTGGAGGCCTGGGACAAAGCCCAGGGACTGGATGGCTTGTCGGAGTCCGTCACCCGGTATCTCATCGACAACGGGGAGACACCCACCGTGGACAATCTTTATCTTGCCAAATACAGTGCGGCGGCAGCCACCATGCCCAACCCTTACGGAGATGCCCGGGATACCATGGGGGCAGAGCTGGAACAGTTGAGACAGCAGATGGAGGAAGTCATCCGGGACGCAGGTTACGAGGTCAATGCTGACACCCTGCAGGATGCCCGGTGGATGATTCAGGAGGAACTTCCCCTCACTACAGAAACCTTTGCCAGCCTGGAACAGTTAAAAGAAATGAAACTGCCTCTTACCCAGGAGGAATTTGTAAAGGATGCGGCAGCAGCCATCGCAGAAGGCCGAAACGCCGGGGATGCCATTCCCGGTGAATCGGAAAATGTGTACCAACAGGCAGTGCGGATTCAGAAGGAGTTCAATACCCGCACCGCTATTGACGACTTGGAGGCTCGCGCCCAATTGGAGGAAGTGCGGCTGTTAATGACCGTGGAGGCGAATGTGAAACTGCTGAAAAGCGGCTTTTCCATTGAGACAGCCCCCATGGAGGAACTGATTCAGAAATTAAGGGACACCGCAGCCCAGTTACAGGAAGAATATTTCGGCACATCTCAGAGTGTAACCCCGCAGGATGCCAGCCAGGGGACGGCGTCCGCCGCCGGGCAGAAAGCCCAGCTTTACGATCAGACCATGGCACTTTTAGGCGGCATGGAGGATGTACCCGCCGCCGTAGCCGGACATTTCCGCCTGCAGGATGAAAACTTTACCCTGGAAAATGTGGAGAAGGAAGGGAACGCTCTTCGCAGTCAGTACGACCAGGCAAGGGAAAGCTACGAAACCCTGATGACTGCCCCCAGAGCGGATATGGGGGATTCCATCCGCAAGGCATTCCGCAATGTGGACGATATTTTACAGGATTTGCAGTTACCCTTAAATGAATATAACCGGAAAGCGGTGCGGATTCTGGGCTACAACAGCATGGAAATCACACCGGAAAATATCAGCAATGTGAAAGCAGTGGAACAGTCCCTGCAAAGCGTGATTCGCCAGATGACTCCGGCAGCCACCCTGCAGATGATTCGGGACGGACAAAATCCTCTCACCATGAATGTGGCAGAACTGGACAACTACCTGGCAGGACAGCAGACTTTTGAACAGGAGCAGGAAAAATACAGCAAGTTCCTGTACCAGATGGAGCAGAACCATGAGATCACCCCGGAGGAAAAAGAGTCCTACATAGGCATCTACCGGCTGCTGCGCCAGATTGAAAAGGACGATGGTGCCGCTGTCGGAGCCTTGGTGGAAAGCGGTATGGAACTGTCCTTCCGCAATCTGCTCACAGAAATCCGCACGGAGAAGAAAGGCAGAGTGGAGGCAAAAATTGACGACAATTTTGGCGGACTGGAGCAGGTAACCCAGAAGGGTACCCGTATCGATACCCAGATTCAGACCGCTTTTTACCAGTCCTTGACCAGACAGGTATTGGATACCGTGACACCCCAGGGAATGGCACAGGCTTTTGACGGGGAATCCGATTATCAGGATGCCACCCTGGAACAACTTGCCCAGGCAGTGGATGCCATGGAGGAGGCAGTGGATGACCAGTACCGCCGTACCCAGCTGGAGGAACTTAGGGAGATGGCAGCAGACATCCCGGAAAATAAAGCCGCCATGGAATTTCTGGAGGAAATGGGACAGCCGGTGACTGCCGCTAATATAGAGGCAGTAGCACAACTGATGAACGGTTCCGATAAATTCTTTCAGAGACTGGCGAAATTTACAGAACAGACCGATATAGATTTTGAGGCTTTTCTTATCGAACAGTCAGAAAAATATGTAAACCAAATGGAGGATGCCCAGACCGCATCCCAGGCGGCAGAGCAGTACAGTGAGGAAGTACAGCAGCTTCTGGAGCAGGCTGCGGATACGCCGGGACTTAAACAGCTGGATATCCGCCAGCTCAGCTTATTACATAAACAGTTTACCCTTACCGCAGGGCTTTCCCGCCAGGAATACTTTGAGGTTCCCATGAAACTGGAAAACCGTTTCACCAGGGTACGGGTCCAGTTCCGCCATGAAGAAGAGGGAGATCAGGGCAGCCTGGATATCCGCTTTTCCTCGGAACAGTATTCCGAAGTCCATGCCAGATTCCGTATGGAGGGGGAACAGGTGGAAGGTTATCTGGTTACCGACTCCCGGGAAAGTGTGGGAGCGCTGCAGAAACTGGCAGATGGCTTTGTACAGGCCTTGCAGGAGCAGGGAAAGAAAACAGGACAGATCACCGTCACGCAGGGAGATCCTGACCGGATGGGTACCGGGGCAGCAAGCGGAAACACAGAACATACAGGCGTTTCCGACAAAGCCTTGTACCATCTGGCAAAAACCTTCCTGGGACAGTTACAATAAACCGAAAGATGAAAGGACAAAAAGAATATGGGCAGCATGAAAATCAATTACAATGCAACGGCGATGGTAACCAATAATTCTCTGACCCGAAATGATAGTAACCTTTCCGAATCCACGAAGAAGCTTTCTTCCGGATTAAAGATCAATAATGCAAAGGATAACCCTTCCGGTCTGGCGATGGCGAAGCGCATGAATCTCCAGTTGAAAGGTCTGGA
This sequence comes from uncultured Lachnospiraceae bacterium, assembly GCA_934402515.1. GTDB lineage: Bacteria > Bacillota > Clostridia > Lachnospirales > Lachnospiraceae > UMGS2037. Next base: position 10,544 of record CAKRTZ010000048.1, on the reverse strand, counting down.
ATTTAGTAAAGATAACTCCAACGAGGGTGTATCCATCGTGCGGACTGCGGACGGAGCACTCTCCGAAATTACCGAAATGTTGCAGCGTACCAATGAGCTGGCAATCAAGGGTGCAAACGGCACCATGTCCGACAAAGACAGAGAAGCTCTGGAGGCAGAGGTCAAGGAACTCAAGGAGGAAATTGACCGTATTGCATCGGAAACCCAGTTCAACGGACAGAAAATTCTGGATGGAACCTTTGATTTGAAAGGATATAGCGACAAGGGTAACATGGATGTACTTAGTTATTCCGATGAAGTACTGGCAGGAACCTATGAAATTGCGCAGACCACAGATGCTCATTCCGGACAGGATGTGGGCATTTATGTGGAACTGGACGAGGATGGAAACATTGCAGACTATCACAGCGGACAGCAGAAGATAGTGCATAAAGTGGGAGATGAGGTGCTGGATGCCGATGGAAATCCGGTTAAGAATCCAGATGGCAGTGTAAAGAAGTACGATAAGGATGTATGGGCCTGGGACATGGAAGTCACCGTCAACCAGACCTTAAAAGGCTCTGACAAAACGGAGCAGATCAAAATGACCATTGCCAATGTGAAGGATGATGTGATCACCTTAAAGGGTGCCAATGGCTATGAACTGCAGCTGAAATATTCCAAAGATGGCATCACAAATACAAAGGATGTTCCGAAGCTGGATGCGGATGGAAAACCGGTAGTGGATGACAACGGACAGGCCGTTACAGAAACCCATTACCTTGCTGATGAGACTGTGAAAATGAACCTCACCGGTAACGGCTCCATGCGCATGCAGGTGGGAGCCAATGAGGGACAGGTTATGGAGATCCGTATTCCTTCCGTCAAACTGGAAAATCTTCAGATTGATAAACTGACTCTTTCCACAAAACAGGATTGCCTGGATGCGATTGATTCCGTATCCGGTGCGCTCCAGTATGTATCTTCCGTGCGAAGCAGACTGGGTGCCTACGAGAACCGTCTGGAGCACAAGATCAGTTCCATTGACACCACTTATGAAAATATGACTTCCGCATATTCCTCCATCATGGATGTGGATATGGCGGAGGAAATGACAAACTATACCACACAGCAGGTGCTTTCCCAGTCCAGTATGGCCATGCTGGCACAGGCAAATGAGCGTCCTTCTCAGGTACTTCAGCTCTTACAGTAAAATGGGATGGTGAATGATGATGACAGATGAGAAGAAACAGGCCTATACGGTACGCATTACCCAGGCAAATCCCACGCAGCTTTGTGTGATTTTGTATGAAATCCTGCTGGACTATCTGGGGGAAGCCCGGGCAGCATATAGTAAAGGAGACCGAGAGACATTCCGCAGCGCACTGGACAAAAGCCGGGGAGCAGTCAGCCAGCTGCTGGGATCGGTAAACAGTGGCCAGCCCATCAGCGAAACGCTGAGAGAACTATATGCTTTCTCATTGCGGGAGATTGCCAAAGCCGATGCGGGCAACCGGGTGGAGCCACTGGAGGGAGTGGAGAAATGCATGCAGCAGCTCCGCGATGCTTATGCCCAGATCAGTAAAATGGATGCCCGGGGACAGGTGATGGCAAATGCCCAGACAGTCTATGCAGGGCTGACCTATGGCAGAAATTCCTTAAACGAGAACCTGGCCGACCAGGGGAACAGCCGCGGTTTCCGCGTCTGAGAGCGTGGGAAAATCCGCAAATTGAAATCCTTCCGGAAGAAAATCCGAGGGGTTTTTACACCGGGATGCAGGCAGTTGACGCAGCAGATAATTGTATCGTTTGCAGAGCGCTGCAACCTCGTAGATATAGCAGTCGATCAATTCCGGATCTACGGCATAATTAAAGCCTTCATAGGCAATTTCAAGATCATACCGGGTCTTTTTCAAGGCATCCAGAAGGACGACTTCCGGGTGCCTTTCCTTATTCCCGTAAGTACTTTGACTAAAATGAGATTTCATGTAGCATGGTCCTTTCCCAAATGAAATAACCGATTTGTTACACAGTATGCCCGCTTTCAGCGGACATATACCAGGTTCCGGAAAAAATATGGAAGGATCTGTAAACAATCTGCATATCCGGACAAGACATGGCATACAAATAGTACCGAAAGAAAAAGTAAAGGAACATGACAACCTATGGAAATCTGGATGCAGGCAGCGATAATCATTGCAGCATGTGTGCTTGTGATCTTGATAGGGAGATTGAAAAAGGGAGCGGTACTGTTTGTCAACTTTCTGTTCCGGGCAGTGCTGGGCAGCCTGACCATTTATGTGGTGGATACCCTGCTTTTAAAAATGCAGGTTTCCTGTGATGTAGGACTGAATCTCTTTACGGTTTTGACATGCGGATTTCTAGGAATTCCAGGGGCTGCGGGGCTTTTTGGACTTCGATATTTTCTGTTTTTGTAACTGTTTTACAAAAATACATTTTTTGAAATTTTCCTGTAGACAAATAGAAACACAGTCTCTATAATGCAAATTACATCCTGCATCGGTCGGATGCAGGATTCTTATTTTCTTATATTCATTTAATTTATTTCTTGTTTTATTCATCTATTTTCCAACGTTTTATGATTCGAGAGCAAAGGAGGTGAAGGGTTATTGTTATTTTAGTTTTACTACTGCTTGTGGCAGTGTTCTTTGATTTCTATCTGGGGAAAATTCCCAATATCCTTGTGGTCTGTGGCGGCGTGCTGGCACTGCTGATCCAATTCTATTTAGGCGGAATTGCCGGCATCTTTCGTGCAGGCCTGGGGATGCTATTACCCTGTCTGCTGTTGTATGTCCTGTTTTCTATTGGGGCACTGGGAGCGGGAGATCTTAAATTGCTTGCCATGGTTGGCGCGTTTTTGGGAACCTATCGGACGATTCTGTGTATGATCATTGCCTTTGTGGCAGGAGCTGTTATTTCCCTCGCGAAAATGTGCCACAACGGAAATTATATGGTGAGGATGCAATGCCTGGCAAAATATGTGCAGGATGCGGTGCGTACCGGTAAATGGAAACGCTATGACAGTGGGGAAGATATGAAAAACAGAATCCATTTCTCGCTGCCCATCCTCATCAGTATTATCGTCATGTGGATTGCAGGCATGTAAAGGAGTGATGATTGTGCAGAAAAGATTTGTAATTTGTGACAGTGACCGTTGTTATACAAAACGTTTTTTGAATGTGGTGCAGGAGAGACTGGAGCAGGAATTTTCCATTTATGTGTATGAGGATATCCATAAATTAAAGGAATTACTTGCTGAAAAGGCAGCGGAGATCGTACTGATTTCCCAGTTCCTGTACGAACATCTGAAAAAAGAAGAACGCTCTCAGATCAGCCACATTTTTCTCCTTTGTGAGGAACCGTCTGAGGAGAAACATAAAATCTGTCGTTACCAGGCTGCGGATGCAATTTTAAGACAGGTATTTCAACTGTATGCAGAACATGGGGAGCCATTGCCCACGAAGCATGTGAGAGTTTCCCAAAACATTCATTTTATTGGAATCTACACACCGATTGGCCGGTGCCTGCAGACTACATTTGCCGTCACGCTTGGCCAGCTTCTTGCCAAAGATCACAAAACCCTATATTTGAATTTTGAGGGATTTAGCGGATTACGTCGTGTTTTTCAGGATTCGCCAGGTTATAACATGATGGATTTTGTTTATTTTTATGACTGTGCCAGAGAGAAATTTCTATATCGGCTGGAACATATGGTGCAGACCATGAACGGATTGGATTTTATTTCTCCCTTTGAAAGTTATCTGGAACTGTCTTCTATTACTGGAGGAAAGTGGAAAGAAATTTTTCATTATCTGGAAGAACAAAGCCCTTACGAATATGTGGTTCTGGATTTATCCGAGCAGATGAACGGATTGCTGGACATTTTACGATTTTGTGAGAAGGTTTATACCATTACAAAGGAAGACGGATTTGCTCTGGCGAAGATAGAACAATACGAGCAGATGCTGCGGGGAATGGACTATGAGGATGTGTGGGAGAAAACCATTCAGAGAAAACTGCCAGTTTTTCGTCAGATTCCGGCTCACATTGAGCAGTTCACCTATGGGGATGTAGCTGACTACACACGGAATCTTCTGCGGGAGGACTGGGGCTATGGAGCATGAATGGAAAACCCTGAAAGAGCAGCTGAAGCAAGCTGTACTTGCCGGTATTGACTTTTCCAGGGAAAACTCCGAGGAAGAACTTTGGGAAAAAATTGACGAACAGATTGTGTTAAAGGCAAAAGAGTGTGCGATCACGGTGGAGCAGCGCATGAAATTGCGAAGGGAACTATTTTCCTCCCTGCGCCAGCTGGATGTATTGCAGGAACTGGTGGATGATCCCACCATAACGGAAATTATGGTAAATGGGGTACAGAATATTTTCGTGGAAAAAGCCGGGAGAATCTGTCAGTGGGACAGCCACTTTGATTCCGAGCAGACTCTGCAGGATGTCATTCAGCAAATCGTAGCGCGGTGCAACCGCGTTGTTAACGAGGCTTCGCCCATTGTGGATGCCCGGTTGGAAAACGGCTCCCGTGTCAATATTGTACTAAATCCCATCGCATTAAATGGACCGATTCTTACCATCCGTCGTTTTCCGGATCAGCCGGTTTCCATGGAACAGCTCATTGCATTTGGATCTCTGACAGAGGAAGTGAGCGGGTTTTTATGTAAATTGGTGAAAAGCCGCTATAACATTCTGGTCAGCGGTGGAACCGGTTCTGGTAAAACCACCTTCTTAAATGTCCTTTCTAATTTTATTCCCACAGAGGAACGCATTATTACAATTGAAGACAGCGCAGAACTGCAGATCCGCAATGTGCCGAACCTGGTTTCCCTTGAGACACGAAACGCCAATGTGGAAGGATGTCGGGAAATCACCATTCGTGAACTGATACGCACCAGTTTGAGAATGAGACCGGACAGGGTAATCGTGGGAGAGGTGCGTGGAGGCGAAGCCATTGATATGCTGCAGGCAATGAATACCGGACATGACGGTTCCATGTCTACCGGCCATGCCAACAGCGCACAGGACATGCTGAATCGTTTGGAAACCATGGTACTTATGGGAATGGAACTTCCCCTGGCAGCGATTCGGAAGCAGATTGCCAGTGGAATTGACATCATCGTGCAGCTGGGGCGCCTGCGGGACAAAACCAGGAAAGTCCTGCAGATCATGGAGGTGACAGGGGTGGAACAGGGAGAGATCTTACTGTCTCCGTTATACCTATTTGAAGAAAGAGGAGAGGAGGATGGAAGGATTGTCGGAACATTGCAAAAGAAAGGAGAACTTTTTCACCGGGAGAAAATGGAAAGCGCGGGGATTCGGATGGGATAAAATCTCGGGACTACAGGCAGTGGCTTTATGTTTCTTTTTTGCATGGTTTTTCTACCGCAGTTTGATTGCAGTTTTATTGATGATTCCGTTGGGATTGGTTTTTTACCGAAATCAGAGTGCAGATAAGAAAAAACAACGGGCCCGGCGGCTTCGCCTGCAATTTGAAGAGATGCTTCTGGCTGTGGAAACCAATATGCGGGCAGGATATTCGGTAGAAAATGCTTTCCGGGAGGCAAAACAGGAACTGTCCAAACGCTATGGAGATAGGGAGTTGATCTGTCAGCGCCTGTTTTCCATCTGCCAGGGATTAGAGCATAATGTGCCATTGGAATCCCTGCTGATGAAGTTTGGCGAGGAAAGTGGAGTGGAAGAAATCCGGGAATTCGGGGAAGTTTTCACAGCAGCGAAGAGATCTGGTGGAAGAATGAGCGAGATTTTGATTTCCTCTGCACAGGTTATTGCAGAGAAAATTCATACAGAAGAAGAAATTCAAGTCATGCTGACTGCTAAAAAGATGGAGGGGAGGATTATGCAGGTAGTTCCATTTTTACTGGTATTGTATCTGCAGAGTTCTTCGCCGGGATTTTTTAATCCGCTTTATCACAACATTATGGGATACGGAGTGATGACAGCAATGCTGGCGTTGTATATAGCTGCAACTCTGTGGTTCCGCAGAATCATGGATATTCGAGTATAGGGAGGAGACCGATGATTTTCTTTTATGTGGGGACTCTGCTGTTTTGTCTGATGGTAATGATCAGAAGCAGAGGCAGACCGGAAGTCTATTTGTACAAAAAAGGGTTATGGATAGGGAGCAAACTGAAAAAATCACCGGTGGGAAGAAAAGCATCGGTGGTATCGGATTTTCAAATTCTTTATCCTTTTGATTCGCCACAGGCAAAGGTGACAGAGTATTATCTGCTGAAGGTGAAACAGACCTTTTGGTTTGTGGTGGCCGGCTCTGTGATTGCCACATTGCTGTGGGTACAAAGTGCAACTAACGGAGAACTTTTAGAAGGAAACCGGATTTTACGTGGTTCCTATGGAGAGGGTTATAAACGTGTGGAACTCAGACCGATTTTTCCAAAAGGAGAGGAAAGGGCGGATTCCCACATCTACGAAATTCAGGTGGAGGAGCAGAAATATACCCAGAAGGAACTGGATGAACTGTTTGTAAAGTCCTTGCCTGTATTGGAGAGGACAATACTTGGGGCAAATGAATCATTAAATGATGTAAATCAGCCATTACAGCTTGTGCAGCAGCTGGAGGGTTTTCCGTTTACAATCCGATGGGAGATCAGCAATTACCGGCTGCTGGGGGCAGATGGGGAGCTGGGAGAGGATGTGGCACCGGAGGGAGAAACGGTACAACTGATTGCCTCCTATGCCTACTTCACATACCATCAGGAATATGAACTTTATGCAAGAATTTATCCCAGGGAGCGAACCCCGGAAGAACAGTGGGAGCAGGAAGTACTTGATGCCATTGCGAAACATGATCTGGAGACGCAATATGAGCAGGTTTTTACGCTGCCGACTCAAATCGGAACAGTAGCGTTGGAATGGATGGAGGAAAAGGAAAATTACAGTGCCGGTTTGTTTGTGCTTTTTCTCATTGCCGGCATAGCATTGTTTTTTGCCAGAGACAGGGAACTACATCAACAGATTCAGAAACGGCAGCAGGAACTGTTATGTGATTACCCGGCTATTCTCTCCAAGCTGACACTCTACATAGGGGCAGGGTTGACGGTACGGGGAGCCTGTCATCGGGTGGTGAAAGATTATGAACAGGCTGGCAGGAATAAAGCAAACAAAAGATATGCATATGAGGAGCTGAGTTTTGCCTGTCATGAGATGGACAACGGTGTATCGGAAGCGGTGGCTTATGAACAGTTTGCCAGGCGGTGCGGACAAAACTGCTATAGCAAACTGGCAGCGCTTCTCTCACAAAACAGTAAGAAGGGGAATAGCAGTCTGCTGCAACAGCTGCGGACAGAGTCGGAGCATGCCCAGGAGGAACGTAGAAATCTGGCACGAAAAATGGGAGAAGAGGCAGGAACCAAGCTGTTGCTCCCTATGATGCTTTTGCTGGTTATGGTCATGCTGATGATTTTAGTTCCGGCCATGCTCTCCTTTGGAATTTAATAAAGAAAGGCGGAAAAGACATGAAAGAATACAGAATGGAAAAATCAAGAGTGAAAATGTCAAAAGAAAACTCAGATCGAAAAGGATTCAGGGAATTCCTGAGAGAAGAGGACGGTATGGGAACTGTGGAGATTATTTTGATTGTTGTGGTACTTATCAGTCTGGTCATTATCTTTAAGCGTCAGCTCACAAGCCTGGTAAATACTGTGTTTGATAAGATCAATGACACTGCGGGAAGTATTTAATAAAAGGGCCCGCGGCTCCGTCTCTGTGTTTTTTGTACTTCTTCTGTCTTTGATTCTTTCTCTTCTCTTTGCTTTGCACGCCGGAATTCGGAAAAGCACCTGTGAATTGCAGATTGAATATGCAATGAATGCTTCCATGAATGCGGTTTTTGCGGAGTATCATCGACAACTTCTCGAACAATATGATCTTCTGGCGATTGACACATCTTATGGTACAGGGACATTTGAAGTACAAAACACCGCGGAGCATTTACGGCGCTATATGCAGGACAATTTTGGAGGGGAAAAGGATCTCCTTGGGATGACGGCTGCGGATGCGGAAGTATTAGGCGTAACACGGCTGACCGATGGAAATGGAAGAGTCTTTGAAAAGCAGGTAATTAACTACATGCATACATTGACAGGCCTTCCGGAATGGGAGAGCAGCAATGGACAGGCGGAGGAATACGAACGGCAGGACAGGGAGATTCCCATGGACAGTCTGTGGCAGCAGGCAGGAGAGGAATTATCCGCCCAGGAACTTCCCCAGATCCAGAATGAGACAGGGGAGTGGGAGACTGTTTCACTGGAAAATCCGGCAGATGCGGTGGCCTCCTTGCGAAGTCTCGGAATTCTACGGCTGACGGTAGAGGATCTGGACAGCATCTCCAATGCCAGTCTGGAACAGGGAAAACGGGTTTCCGATCGAAGTCTGCGGCAGGAAACGGAAAATATGGTTGTTTACGGAGAGCCCCTGGCAGCAGACAAATTGCTCTTTAAAGAATACTTGTTTCAGAAAATGGGATGTTACACCAGGATAAAAGAAAACTCTGCGCTAAAGTATCAGTTGGAATATTTGCTGAATGGTGATCCGGACGACTATACAAATCTGGAAAAAACGGCAAATAAATTATGCATGCTGCGCTTTCTTCTGAACTATCAGTTTCTATCCGGCAATCCGATAAAAAAAGCCGAGATCAAAGCTACGGCAGCAGCGCTTACAGCTGTGACACTGAAACCGGAACTGGAACCCTTTGTTTCCAGAACATTGATGTTTGCCTGGGCTTATGTGGAGAGCGTGCAGGATGTAAAACAGCTTCTTGCCGGAGGTAAGATTCCGTGGAAAAAAACGGATGCCGACTGGCAGACACAGCTGGTCCATCTGGCGGAATTTAATAAACATCTTTCTCAAAACGAAGGTGGAAGAGGAATGGATTATGTGAAGTATTTACGGATTTTCGTTTGCCTTACGGCGGATGAAACGCTTGCCAAAAGAGCCATGGATCTTGTGGAATCGGATATTCAGCAGACACCGGGAAATGAAAAATTCCAGCTGGATGGATGCGTGATCAGACTGGATGCGGGAGTGTCCGTAGAAGATGGAGCGCAGGCTTATTTTATCCGCAGAAAATTTTCCTATGAAACAATGGAAAAGTAAAAAGTCAAAATAAACGGAGGAGTGTATGAAGATGTCCTTTCTGCAATGTCAGGATACAAAAACAAACAAACAATCTTATTTTAATTCTCTCTCAAAAAGCAGAAACTCCCAAATTTCAGGCTTATTATCGCCAATTTTCCCCAGAAATCAGGCGTCAGACAAAGCAGAGAGGATATCTTCTTACACTCTTCGGGGAAGTTTGACTTTGGAGGCGAGTATGATTGTCCCCCTTTTTCTGTTTTTTTGCGTCACACTAACCTCTCTTTTGGAGCAGTACAGAACTTACAGCATCTTAACCACGGCGGTTCAACAGGTGGGAAATTCCCTTTCTGTGGAGGATCAGATGGCGCTCCCCGGTCTGATACAGGGACAAATCCAAAATGAGGCAGAAAGAAATCCGGCGCAGAATTTGCAGGTAAGGGACTTCAATTGTTTGTCGGGAAAGTATGCCTATACCTTGTACTATAAAGAAGAACCACTGATGAATCTGTGGGGAATTAAAACGGCAGAGCTGGGAATCTCTTATGGCGGACACTTATGGATCGGCTACGATGTGGAACTGAGTGACCCACGAGATGGAGAAATCTATGTGTTTGTGACGCCCACGGGAGTAGTCTATCATCGAAGCAGAAACTGTACACATCTGAAACTCTCCGTTTCCAGTATCCCGGCATCCGTGATAGCGGAATTGAAAAATGAACAGGGGGAACACTATCGGCCTTGTGAGCGGTGTCATGCCAAATTGGAAGGAATGCTTTATATTACGGAAGAAGGGAACCGGTATCACGGTGATATTTCCTGCAGCAGTTTGCGGAGAAGCGTTCGTTCCCTCCCCTTGTCACAGGCACAGTTTTTATATGGGCCATGTTCCAGATGCGGAGGAAGTCTCTGATGCGTATATGGCTTGGAATTTTTTTATGCTGGATTTCTTTCCAGGATATACGGGAAAAGGCTGTTTCTGTCTGGAAATTATTACTGGGAGCACTTGGGGTAATCATTTGGCGAGCCTGTACACAAAGAGGGCTACCCTATCCTATAGATTTGCTGCCGGGGGGGCTCTGTCTGCTTGCCGCGGTAATTTCCGGAGAACAAATCGGATATGGGGATGGAATGGTATTGTTGCTGACAGGCATGTACTGTGGCTGGCAGAGGAGCAGCTGCATTGCATTCGGGGCGCTGTTTGGGGCTGCCTTGTGGGGAATTGGCAAAGGATGCCTTAGGAAACGGAAAAGGAATGAAAGAGTGGCCTGGCTGCCGTTCTTCACAGTAAATTATGGAATTTTGCAAATTATGGATTATGTGACGCAATAAAACGGGGGCAAAACGGAAAGAAATAAAGGAACAACGGGTATGAAAACACCAATAAATAACTTTTTACGGATGAGATGCAGTGCTTC
>CAKRTZ010000047.1 GCA_934402515.1 uncultured Lachnospiraceae bacterium | reverse complement strand
CAGAAAACCGTGGTTTACCGTGGCGATGGCAGCAGTTTCCCTCTGGAGATGGAGGCAAACGAGATTAAGTGGTATAACATTTAATACATGAGCAAAAAGAAAGGGTTAGAGTCCGTAGGTTTTCTTGCGGAGTCTAACCCTTTTGCGAATGTGGTTCCGAATAGTTACATAGCTGCTATACATTTAAAACAGGCACGGCTATCTGCGTGATATAGTCGGAGGTGCGCTCTCCACGGCTGGGCGGGCACTGCTATCGCCCAGGTAAAACACAGACAGTGACCGAAGATGTAACACCTTCCATCTGTCACGAACCATATTATTACAGCCACCGCAGGAGCGATAAGGGATTGCTCCAAGAGGTGGCTGTAATGATGTGTGGAGGTTTATTTAAAACTTGCCATCTATCCATGGTTAGGTTATACTTCATTCATAAGCAGTTTTTCTGTATTTTCAAATTCATTTTTATCGGAATCCCCGATTCTAATCTTATTCAAGAAATTCCTGCTTACCTTCCCAGTTAATTTAGGCAGGAACGTGTGAAATTGAATTTTAATCTATTGAATTCTCCGCTCCTGCCCACGGCGTAAAGCCAGAGAAAGGAGCTGCCAATGGCAAAAAGTTATGAAGAACTGCAATATACCGATGATTTTATGTTCGGAAAAGTGATGGAGGACAAAGAACTCTGTCGCGATGTTTTGGAGTGTCTGCTCCAAGAGCCTGTGGGAATACTGCAGGATGTGCAGACAGAACAGAGATTTCAGCACACCTCTGATGGAAAACCCATTCGGCTTGATGTGTATACTAAGGATAATAGGGCTATCTATGATGCGGAAATGCAGAATTTGAATCGTAAAAAGGTAGAGAACCTGGAACTGCCTAAACGAGTTCGGTTTTACCAGTCCATGGTGGATGTAGATTTTCTGGCGAGGGGAAATTCCTATCGCCTCTTACCGGAATGTAAGGTTTTATTTCTTTGTACCTTTGACCCTTTCAGATTGGGATTGCCCCAATATATCTTTGAAAATCGGTGTGTGCAGAACACGGAACTTTCCTTATATGATGGAACTTATAAATATTTTTATAACTGCACAGCTCCAACGGATGATTTACCGGAACCAATGAAAGCATTGTATGAATATATTGCCACGGGAAAGGCTGCCAATCCGCTGACAAGACGAATTGAATCTGCTGTAAACAAAGCAAGGCAGAATGAGAAATGGAGGTCGGAGTATATGAAAGAATGGATACTGTTTGACGATGCCAGAACTGAAGGTATCCAACAAGGGCGAGAAGAAGGACGCAGACAGGAACGTCTGGATGGAGTCCGCGGATTTATTCTGGATAAACTGGAGGATAATACGGATAAGGAAACCATTCTGTCAAAACTCCAGAAAGTATTTTCCATTACCAGGAAAGAGGCAGAAGACTACTGGAATCAAATCGTACAATAGAATAAAGGACGAATGACATGTTATTCAATTCTACAATTTTTATTGTTCTTTTCCCAGATATGTTTTACTGTTGATAAGATTACTATAATACCTGGTTTTTCCAGACAAAACATCCTCATAGAATCCTTGTTTCCAGTCAATGTAGTCGATGGCTTTTTGCAGGTCACTCATGGACTGGAGCAGGGTTTCTTTTTTGTGGGCAAGAATTTTCTGGCGTTCGGGGATAGATTCGTAAGTTCGCAGGTTTCTTTCATGGAGTACATGGTTATTTTCCTTTGTTATTCTAAAAATTTTTGTAATGGTCAAAAAAGCTATTGACCGGTAGTAACTACCGACTGATATAACTATAGAAAAAAACAGAGTAAATGTCAAATCAAGGAGGAAACGAACATGGACAATATGGAATATGTAACTTTGAACAATGGAGTAAAGATGCCCATTCTGGGATATGGTGTTTACCAGGTGACCCAGGAGGAATGTGAGCGCTGTGTCCTGGATGCACTGAAAGTCGGATACCGTGCCATTGATACGGCGCAGAGCTACTTCAATGAGGAACAGGTGGGCAGTGCCATCAAGAAATCCGGTGTGAAACGAGAGGACATTTTCCTCACCACCAAGGTCTGGGTGGAACATTACGGATATGAGGAGGCAAAAAAGTCCGTTCTGGAATCCATGAGAAAGCTGCAGACCGACTACCTGGATTTGGTATTGTTACACCAGCCGTTCTCCGATGCTTATGGCGCTTATCGGGCACTGGAGGATTTGTATGAGGAAGGAAAACTCCGCGCCATCGGTATTTCTAACTTTTATGTAGACCGCATGGTGGATTTTGCCTCCTTCAATCGAATCAAACCCATGGTAAACCAGGTGGAGACCCACATTTATAATCAGCAGAAAACCATGAAAGAATGGGCAGATAAATACGGCATCCAGTTGGAGGCGTGGGCACCCTTTGGCGAAGGACGTGGAGGCACCTTTGACAATCCGGTGATTTTTTTTTTATTTACCATGAAACTTTTTACCACCTTCATGGGTCTAATCTTTGAAAAGAAAAAAGGAAGGACAACTTCCGGAAAAGAGGACATCATGAAAAAGAAAATTTTAACAATGGTAATCGTATTATGTGTTGCGATGAGTATGCTGGCGGGCTGTTCATCCAAAAGCCGGCAGAGTAGTGCCGATGCATCGGAATTCACTGGCACGGTGGAGGAAATCAAGGATTTCATGCTGGTAGTCACAGATGCTGATGATACCAGCTATGCCTTTACCTTTGAGAGCAAACCTGACGGTTTGGAGGATGTTGCAGTGGGCGATACCGTTACGGTTACATACACAGGGACAGTTACCGAGGTTGACGGATTCGATGGAGAGATTTTGTCCGTAGAGAAGCAATAAATCACCCCTGCTCCGCAAAATAATGTTCTACCGCGTAGGCAAAGTGTTCATTGAAACGCTTTGCCGCCAGCCGGCTGATTTCCAGTTCCGGCTTCATCATATCAAAGGCATGCATATCCGAGTGGTAAACATCCAGTTCTGCCAGAATCCCGCATTTCTGCAAATTTTCTATGTAGGTTTTCGTCTCATCATAAAAAGGCTCCCCGTCTCCCACAAAGGTATACGCCGGTGGGAGATGGGTGTAATCGGTCTGCCGGGCAGGGGAGGCATAGGGAGATGCCTGCTGTCTGTCCATTCCTCGCAGATAAATTCTCCATCCCAGGTGATTTTTCCAGGTATTCCATACTTTTCCGTGATTATTCCGGGAACTGTCCGTGTCCAGACAATCCAGCATAGGATAAAGAGGCATCTGGTAGGCGATGTTTACCGTTCTCTTATTCCGTGCCATCATGCAGACCGCCGCTGTCAGTCCACCTCCGGCACTTTCTCCACCCACAAAAATCTGATTATCCCGGATGTTGAGTGCCTGTGCCTGCTCCTTCAGATAAAGAAGTGTCTGGTAGCAGTCCTCCACAGCTGCCGGATAGGGCTTGTAGAAAGCTAACCGGTATCCGGGACAAAGCACCACAGCACCGTAGTCTTTCACCAGAGACACTGCCCGTGACATATAAACCATTTCCTTCATTCCGGCGAAATACCCACCTCCGTGGAGCCACAAAACTCCCGGTAGTTTTTCTGTCTGTTTTTCCGGACGCATGACAATACAGGGAATCTGTCGAATCCTTGTGGGAATCGTGATGTGTTCAATTTTTACGCCAGATGGCTTACGAGGTAATAGCATGGTGATCTCCTGAAATTACATACTTTTCTACACCTATTCTATTATCTAAACGGAGATAAGACAACCAAGTCACATTTAAAATAAAATAAACTTCTCAAAATGTTGTGCAGGCTTGAAGAATCACATTAGCGTAGGGTGTACATTCTCCGGTTCGTACAAAAGCAACGCAAGAGTGGGAAAGAGACTTTAATTCTTCATGAGGCATGGCAATCATTTCACAGTCAAGATTTCTTTTCAAAAAGGACACAAATTGAGGGTTCGATAATGGATCCTCGGCTGCAAAATAGGCTTTTTCAAAAGGTGTACATTCGAGAATTCCAGATAGAACGGTATAGATATCTGGATAGCCGGGGAGAAAGGCAAGGTCAATGATTTGGCTTTCTGGAGGAATAGGAAGACCGGCATCACAGACACAGATTGTTTGAGTGTGACCAAGCTGACATAAAACCTTTAGCAGTTGACTGTTTAAAATAGTATTTTTTAACATAAGTGCCTCCTTTGTATCTATTTAATGATAACTATATTGCACAAAAATAAAAAAGGCAAAGCTAAAATAGTTTAGCATTATTTACAATGGATTGTATGGAAAATAATTGAAAACAAAGCGGGAGTATCTGTAACGACGGTTTCTTTGGTTCTGAATGGGAAGGACCTTGGGTAAAATATGAAAATAATCCCATCATTGGGTATGGTGAATTTACGAAGGAATGGTGTTGGGGAGTAGGTCAGGCATCAGCAGTAAATCAAACGCAAGACGGCACTCTCATGTTATTTTATACAAGAGATGATGACATGGGAACGAGAGGAGTCTACAGAAAAGCAGATTTTAGTAATTTAGACTCCGGGGTTCAGTTAGAGAAGGAAAAAGATACTAATCAAAGAGGTCTTATTGACCCGGATGGAAAGAATCTGGTAGATAGTGAAAGGACATTTAATAATTTTGAAATTGCATACAATCCATTTTTAAATAAATGGGTAGGTATACGAGATGCAGGTCCATATTCATCGGAATTAGATGAAACGGAGCCATCCTATGTGTCTATTTATCAGGAAATATTTATAGGAGACGAAGATGTCCTGTGGAATGATGAGAGCAGTTGGGAACATGTAGGTTATGTTACACCGGATCTCACTGGATATGAAAGAAACCATAATGCGGGAATCCTGACAGATGCAAATGGAAATCTTTTGGAAGAAAATCGTATTGAGTTTCTAACCACAAACTGTAACACAGGAGTGAATGCATTATGGAATTACCGCATGAACTGGTATGCATTAAAAATTAAAGACTAATAAGGGAAAACGGAACTGCTATTGCCTCGCAGTTCCGTTTTCTTCTGTTACCAGCCTTGTGATTAGTCAAACAAATACGGAATATAGTTATACAAATAAAGATTCACGGACTCATAGGCATGCTCCAAATCATCCACCACGGTATAATGAAGATTTCCTTTTGACCAGTCCTCACTGAACAGGAACAAATCACTCAGCTTTTTCATTTCTTCAATCTGAGGAGTCAGAGATGCATAGGCAGGATCTTTTGTACCGGTGGCACAGAAAATATGGAAATCCTCTGATCCATAGCCAGCACTGACAATGGAGTCGTAGATTGCCCGGGCAGTTTCCGGAGGGCAGGAAGAACCGCCCATGGGCTCAATAATCCAACAGTCGCCGCTTAAAGGAACAAAACGGGAGAAATAATCCAGATTGTTCATCAGCGCAAACCAGGTAGTACAGCTTCCCATAGAGAAACCACCAAATGCCCGATGGCTGCGGGAAGCCTTTAAAGAATCAGAGTCCACACCGGCTGCGTAAGTGTGGTATTTACTTTCTACAGCCGGCAGTAGTTCCTGTGAGAGTTCTTTTTGAAAAAAGAGGACATTTTCCCGCTCCTGCGGGGCATCCGGTCTTCCTACTCTTGGAACCACTTCTTTATAATAGGATGGGAACACAACGATTAAAGGGTTTAATTCTCCGGAATCAATACTGTGATCCAGCATATTTTTCACTTTGCAGCAGTCCAGCCAGGCATCGGGATTCCCACCACCGCCGTGCATCAAATATAAAATATTATACTTTTTGCCACCATCGTTCCGATCATATCCCTTGGGAAGGTATACCAGTGCATACTTATCTCGTTTCTCACCTGCCTGGTTGGTGGTCTGATAGGTTACTTTTTCAATCGTACCCCGGTAATTCACATCATGGTAAACATACTCTTTCATTTGGCTTTTCCTTCTTTCCTTGTAAGTTGTATAAAAACTAACACAGCAATTCCGAATAGAAGGGCACAAAGGCGAAACAGTGCCCGGTATCCGGTAATTCCTGTAAGATACATGAGAATTGCACCACCAATCATGGGACCAAAGCCCTGGGCTATATCGGCACCCAGATAAAAGGTGCTGGTGGCAACACCGCTCTTTTCTTTTCCCACCAGATTGATGCAGGCAGCCTGGAGAGAAGGCTGTCCGGAACCTTGACCGATGGCACGGAGAACAGCGCTGAGCAGAATCATGGAAAGGGAATTACTTCCCGCAAGCAGCAGCATGGAAAGTGCAGTGAGGAGCAGACCTGGGATGACCGTGATGCGCAGCCCCCTTTTGTCCATAAGTTTTCCGGCTAAAGGTCTTATCAGAAACAGGAAAAGTGCATATATCGTGAAATAAACGCTGATTCCGGTAAGATTCAATTTGTCTGAAAACAGAACCAGGTAAGAGGCAATGATTCCGTTGGAAAAGGAGAAGGTGGCAGAAATTGCAGTAAAAGGCAGAGCCTTTACGGCAATAATGTCATCAAGATGAATGGTCTGCTTTTCCCTTCTTTCTTTTTTGGGTTCCTGGAAAAGATGGAGCAGTAGAAAGTTTGCTACAGAAAACAGGGAAGAAACTAAAAAGGTAACCGGCATCCCGAAAGCATCTGCGATAGCCAGTCCAAGACCGGGAGCCACTGCAGAACCCAGTACATTTCCCAGTCCCAGATAACCGATTCCTTCCCCCATTTTGTCATCAGGAATGTATTTAGAGGCGAGGGAAATCTGACAGGTGCCGGAGAAAGCAAAGCCGATACCTACAAGGATGCGGAGCAGGGTCAGCAATGCCATGTTGGAGGTCAGGGTAAAGCCCAGATAACCTAAGGCAATCATAAGGCTGCTGATCTTTAAAATAGAAACATTGCGGAAGGTATCTGCCATAATTCCGCTAAAGGGTCTGCAAATCAGGGAAGTGATGGAGAAAAGCCCCACGATAACCCCTGCGGTGGAAATGGAAGCGCCAAGTCCCACCAGATATTTGGAGAGAATGGTAGCGGTCATGTTAAAAGAGAAAAAGTTTAAGGTGTTAATAATTACGATGAAAATGAAGTATTTGTTCCAGATTTTTGTTTCCATAAGATACCCATGCCTTTCTATCAAGCTGCTTTTATTTTCTCATTTCTGAAACCAACTGTCTTTCAGTTTTCAAATCTCCCTTATCAGTTTTCGGATTTCCTTGGTAAAGCTTGATGAAAAAATTATGGCTCGATATAATGGAAAAGAAACGGAGGAATGTGTAAAAATGAGTGCTTTCGATTCGGAAATCCATTATTTTCATGAGACAGATTACATAGCTTATGCAACCTTTAATCTATTGACTGCCAGGCAGGCGAACCAGGAATATGCACTGGATCTGCTCCACGAAAAAGGTTACGAAATATGGGGAAATACAAATGTACAAGTACTTTTGGTTGACATAAATCCGTATTTTCCGCGGAATAAAAAGAAGGAATCGGATGCAGCCATGCAGGAGTGGCTGTTGCAGGCTGCCCGCAGACACTTTCCATTTTCTGGGATAGATTTTTTGATCTGTACGAATCGCTATCGACAATATGTAATTGTGCTTTGTAGTAATGGGGATGTGCTGGGAACGATTCCTAAGGAAAATTATCAAAACTTCTATGAGTCTCTGTGCGAAGACCTGACATTTTCTTTTTCCTGCTATTTCTCAAAGATCGGGAAGCTCTGGGCAGTCAAGGAGATTCTTTTACCCTGTGACCAGAAGCAAAAGGATAATGTGGCGAAAAAACCGGGACTGTATTTGCCGGAGGAGAATTTTTCGCCGGATGAAAAGGTGGGCATAGAAACCAGGCTGAAGGGATGGGAGTATCTGTTAAATACCCGGCATTTTGTTCAACTGGAGAAACAGCTGATCTCTTTTATTGACTTCAATAGTTCCATAGGACAATTTAATTTGAAAAAACTACAGGCATTTCATCAGGAACTGATAGAGCTTTTTTTTGTCTATACCTATCATCTGGACATTGATATGGAAGAACTGTTTGATGGGGAATATAGCTATGATGATTTTATGAACTGCTATAAGGATGTCTTTTCTTTAAAGCAGGGGATTTCTTATTTCATTAAGTCAATTTCCGAGATTGGAAATGAGGAAAGCGTCAAAACTACGGTTCAGGAGGCGGTGGATTATATTACCGCCAATTTGTCCAGAGAAATTTCACTGATGGAAGTGGCGGAGCATATTCATTTCAGCCCGGAGTATTTATCAAAGATTTTTAAAAAAGAAACAGGGGAGAATATAAAGAAATATATACTGCGTCGAAAAATGGAGGCGGCAAAAAATATGTTATGCAACCCAGCCATTCCTATTCATGAAGTGGCAGAAAAAGTAGGATATGACAATTTTTCCCATTTTACCCAGATATTTAAAAAGTACGAACACAGAACGCCCAGTGAATACCGAAAGGAAATCCAGAGAACACAGGAAAGTCCTCATCTATGATTTTTTTCATCCCCGGTATAAATTTTAGTATGATTTTTTGCATTTCGGATGTAAACTAAACTTGTGGAACTGTATACGATACCGTTGGTTATTGTGTACTCAGCAGAAAACACCTGCTGTTTTTCTGCATAAGAAAGTGATTCAAGTGTGAGCAGTAAGAAAGAGCAAATTTATGGATTTATTGAAATTAGTTATCGTGGATGACGAGCCCATCTTGTTAAAGGGCCTGATGAATACTTACGAATGGGATAAAATGGGATTCCAGGTGGTGGGAACT
This sequence comes from uncultured Lachnospiraceae bacterium, assembly GCA_934402515.1. Classification (GTDB taxonomy): domain Bacteria; phylum Bacillota; class Clostridia; order Lachnospirales; family Lachnospiraceae; genus UMGS2037. The sequence goes on along the minus strand of CAKRTZ010000047.1, from coordinate 8,485 downwards.
GCCCAGAGCGGTGAACAGGCGTTAAAAGTTATCGGGGAGAAAAGACCGGATGTGGTGCTTACTGACATCCGCATGAAACAGATGACCGGACTTCAGATGATGGAGGAGGTTCAGAAAACCCAGCGGGACTGCATTTTTATTGTGCTCAGCGCCTACCGGGATTTTTCCTATGCAAAACAGGCATGCGACCTGGGCGCCTTTGCCTATCTGCTCAAGCCCATCGAGGATGAACAGCTCCAGGAAACCATGGAAAGTGCCTATAAGGCCTGCATGGAAAAAAAGAAAAATACTGAAAAATACAAGAACTGGGAGAGAATCGTTAAAGAAGACTCTGTCAGTTTTCTTGAGGTGGTGGTGCAGAAATATCTCCAGGGACAGATTCCATTTGAAAAAGTCCAGGAAGTGTTTGACACGGTGGGACAGATTGTGGAGCCTGCAGACCGGTTTATCACCGTGGATGCGGACATTGACATTGCCTATAAAATCACCAATGCCCTGGAATACGAGGCATCCCGTTTTGTTCTGGAAAAATTTCTGGAAGAAGAAATCGGCAGCAGATATTTTTTCTGGCATTTTGTCAATGAAGAGGGCTCCTCTATTTTTATTATAAAAACCAAGGATAATGCCACTGTGCGGGAACTGAAGCATCTGCTGGAACAGGCAAAGGAAGAGCAGAAGAGTCCTATCGTGGCATCCATTTCCAAACCCTACAAGGGACTTGGCGGCATCCGTCGAAGTTACGAGGAAGCGGTGAGACTCTTTGAGCTTGCCAGCGTAACCGGTGGCGGAACCTTTACCATCCGGGAAGAACTGGGAGAGCAGGGGGAGAAAAATTACTCCGCAGAGGAGGAACTTCAGATTTTCGGTGCTCTGCGGAGGAATGACGAGGCAGCCTTGAAAGAGGCCTTTGTCCGGTTTATTTATTCCCTCCCGGATGAGGAGGTTGTCCAGCGTCAGAAGATGCATGCGATCATGCTTCAGGCAGAGGTTACCATTGAGGACTCCTACGGAATGACCACGGAGCTGAAACGCCAGTTCCAGAACTACTACTCCAATATGCAGAATCTGAATGCCTCCAAGGAGGTGGATGTCTGCTATAAAATTCTTTGCAAAGCCATTGAGATCCGCTGTGAGTATGTATCCAATCACGGGGTAAAAGGAAATAAGGAATATGTGAGCGATGCGGTTGCCTATATTGAGGAGCATCTCCGGGAGGAGGATCTTTCCATTGTGTCCGTGGCGACCCATGTCTACCTCAATCCCGTGTATTTTGGCAGAGTTTTCAAAGAGACATTCCACATGTCTTTTAAGAAATACCTTTTACAATGCCGTATGGAAAAGGCGAAAAAGCTGCTCCAGGGAAATACAGAGAGCATTGGCAGCATCTGCGACCAGATTGGAATCAGCAACCCCTCCTATTTCGCCCATTTATTTAAGGAATATACCGGAAAGCTTCCCAGTGAATATAAAAAGGAATTTGACGCATGATTAAAAAAAGCTCAGGATTTCAACGGAAATATTTAAGATATACCATTGGCCTGTTGCTGCTGGCGTTACTATTGTCCAGCGTAGGGGTCTGGTTTTATATGCGGAAAAATATGATACGCATCGTAACAGATCAGTATGCATTTCTGAATGAAAAAACAGGAATTGCTTTAGACAACCTTTATCAGGAGTCAGACAAGGTGATGGAGGAATGTATTCTGAACGACACGGTGCAGCAGAGCCTGAAGGCAAAATCTTTGGCGGAGGTGGATAAGAACTCTCTCAGGAAATATTTTGCCTATGTGAATCTGAATTATGTCTCCGAGTACTGTTATGCGGATAATAAGCAGAATCTTTATACCCGCTCCTATTCCAAAATCTCCTATTCAGATTTCAAGGAAAGCGGACTTGTGGATAAACTGGGGGATTCCTACGCCGATACCCAGTGGTTTGTGACGGAGGACACCCTCTTTGGAACCGGAAAAAAAGCTCTTTATATCGGTAGAAAGGTGCACAGTCTGAACTATGCCCATAAACCTGGTTATCTGTTCCTGGAAATGAACGATGGATTTTTAAACGGCCTGAAGGAGGACAATGATTCCTTTAACCGGGAGGTGGCCATCGGTGTCATGGACCAGGATGGTAATATCTGTGCTTCCTGGTATCCTGCGTCTTTCTCCATGGGAGAGCATACGGCAGAGCTTTTAAAGCAGTACAGCAAAGAGGAAAAAAGTGGCGTCGTGGTGCGAAGTGAGAAAGTCCCCGACGGAATGCTGTCTCTGTACAAACAGGAACAGACCGGTTTTTGTGTGTTTACCATTGTGCCGGATCAGGTGTTAAATCAGGGAACGGTGCAGATTGTTTATGTCTTAGCCGGTATTTATCTTCTGGTCATATTCATTGCCGTGCTGCTGAGTATTTATTTTTCCGGCAAAATTACCAGGCCGATTAAGGTTATCAACCAGGCGATGACAGAATTTGACGGCAATGATTTTTCCAATGAGGTACATTTAAACACGAACACGGAGCTGGATCAGATTGGAAACACCTATAATAAGATGCTGATTAACATCAGAAATCTTTTGGATGAAGTCAAAGATCAGCAGAAAGAGCTGCGGGTCAGTGAACTGAACATGCTGATCAGCCAGATTAATCCCCACTTCCTTTACAATACGTTGGATACGATTTACATGCTGGCACGGATCAACAAGGAAGAAACCACCATGAAAATGATTCAGGCGCTGTCCAAGTATCTGCGCCTTTCCCTGAGCAAGGGAAGTGATATTGTAACGGTGGAGGACGAACTGGAAAATGTAAAAAGCTATCTGCAGATCCAGCAGATCCGGAACGAAAACCTATTCACTTATACCGTGGATTGTGAGGTAGATGCAGAGCATACGTGGATGCTAAAGCTGATTTTGCAGCCTCTTGTGGAAAACTCCATCAAATATGGCTTCTGTGAGATTTATGAGGGTGGAGTGATCCGCATTCATATCTATAAGGAAGACGGGAATCTGGTGCTCACCGTCTTTAATAACGGAAAGCCTATTGAAGAGGAGATGGCGCAGAAAATTAATGGCCTCAATGAAAAACCTATCTCCGAGGCCAAGAAGAGTTTTCCCAATCAGAAGAACGGCTATGGCGTAGTCAATGTACTCACCAGATTACGGTTGAAATACGGTGACGATGTGCGTTATTTATATCAGGCTGAAAGTGACGGAACCCTTTGCAGGATCCGGATTCCGGGAGATGGAGAGAAGCATGAGGAAGAGTAAAAAAAGCAGGGTCAGTGTGATGAGCCTTCTGCTGACAGGCCTTCTGCTGGCCGGCTGTGGGCAGGCGGAAGATAAAGACAACACGGAGACTACAAACAGTGTGGTGGAGATTCCCATTATTTTTACGGTGGATCCCTCCTCTGGGAAACGGAACAACCAGGAGCTGGCGGATGCCTTTAATAAAGCCTATGAAGGTAAATATCATCTGGATGTGGAATGGATACTGGAAACGGAAGAAGAGTACCGACAGAATCTGAAACGCATGAATGTGACAGATACACTGCCGGCTATCATTTATGATGTGTGTACCGTTCCCTCCTTTTATCAGATGATGGTGGAGGAAGGACGGCTAACGGATTTGACGCCCTATCTGAATGAGGATACTGAATGGAAAGACAGTATAGAAGCAGCGGTGCTGCAGGGCTGTACCTATGAAGATGGCAAGGTTTATCTGGGGCCCATCAGCACGGCGGCCTTTACCTGTTCCGGTATGTTCTATAATATAAAGCTGTTTGAAAAAGCCGGGATCAGTAAATTCCCGGAGACCTGGGAGGAGTTTTGGGAATGCTGTGATCTTTTGCAGGAAAAGGGAGTCACACCTTTGGCGCTGCATACGGAAGGAACCGGGTGGGCGCCCATGCTCATTGCCACAGCATCGGTAGGGGAAACAGCGGAAGGTGCGGCATTTATGCGGCAGATGCTTCCTGACAGCTACGACAATGAAAGTGGAAGAAAGCTGGCGGAATCTTTACAGAAACTACTTCAATATACCACAGATGATGCCCTGCATGCGGATTTTGATGTGGCATATTCCAATTTCTTTTCCGGAAAGACAGCAATGATCCCCAATGGTTACTGGTTGATTGACCAGATTCCGGAGAACTGGCAGGATCGTGTACGGTTTGCAGCTTTTCCGGAAAAGACCCTGGTGGCTTCCCCGGAAACCTTTGGCTGGGCGGTTGTTTCCACCTATAGTGAGGAAGTAAAAGAAGCAGCCGTGGAATTTTTGAAATTCCGGACCTACTTTAATCAGGAAGAGAAAAAAACATTATTCGCCAACGATATTTCCAACAGTCCACAAGTGCTTTCCGATTACCTTCAGGCATTCACTTCTGCCAGGCTGATTGTTCCGAATTATCAGACAAAGTGGAATTCCATTCTGCAGGAGCAGACCCTGGGAGAGGCATTGCCCATGCTGGTGCAGAAGGAAATCACAATAGAGGGTTTTATACAGATGCTGGATGAAAGTGTGAAAGACTATCAGGCAGAGCAGTAATAAAAGAAAAACCGATGTGTATTATGGCTTATACAGCAAGATTGTAACAATCCAAAACAAAATCCTGACATACAAATTCTTGTGAATATGGTACAATAATATAGTTGTTTAATACAAATCCTGATACAATCTACCGAATAAAAATTAAAAATTGTGATTTATATCGGGCAGATTTAACAGAAAGGAAAGGTTCAGAAGAATGAAAAGTATCAGAGCAAAACTAACCATATTTTTTTCCTTGATTTGCGTAGGGTGCCTTTTGGTATCCATGTCAGCAACGGGAGTGATCACCAAGAGAAGCCTGACGCAATCCAACGATGACCTTCACAGTACGCAGGTGGAGTATTATGCGGCAATGATTGATAGCTGGCTGCAGGAAAGCACCCATGATGTGGATGCTGCCTGTACATATCTGGAGGCACAGAAAACGATTGATGATGCTGCTGTCCGGGCAGTCATGGAACAGTTTACGGCAAACAACCCCAACGCTTCTGACATTAATGTGGGTTTTGAAAATAAGGAGTTTATTGATGGAACAGGCTGGTATCCCGACGCAGGATGGGAATGCACTGGCAGACCCTGGTACACGGATGCGATAGCAGCAGGGGGAGAGAAATATTTTGGAAATCCTTATGTGGATGCCGTGACAGGAAATATGATTATCAGCGTATCCAAGTCTTTTAAGACCGCTTCCGGGCTGGAAGGCGTGGTCAATATGGATTTGATGCTTAGTACCCTGTTTGAGATGATGACTGAGATGGTAGATTCCTCTGACGGAGGTTATGGATTTCTTGTCAATGAGGATGGTATTGTCCTTATGCATCCCAACAGTGACTATATGGCTAGTGAGGATGTAGAATATTCCACTGCAGATATTCTGGATGGCGCCTATGAAAAAGCGATGCGTACAGGAGAAGCCATAAAAGACTATGATGGAGCCATGAAATATGTCAAAGTAGGAGTGGTTGCAGCCAATGGCTGGAAAGAGGTTCTGGTCACACCGGTATCCTCTTACAACCGGGCAATTGACAGTCTGGTAAGGATTCTATTCCTTATTACTATAGTTTCCGCGATTGTCGCAGCTGTGATTGTGGTGATTTATACGAAGACCATTTCCAGACCGATTGGTGAGATTCAGAAACAAATTGATCATTTACAAAATCTGAATCTGAGGGATATTGATCTGAAGAATAGCAGAAAGAAAGATGAACTGGGCAGGATGTACCGCGCAGTTCTGAAGCTGCAGAGCATTCTGAGCGACATCATACAACAGATGGATCAGTCTACCACCCAGCTGTCTGGACAGTACCAGGCGGTCAATGAATCGGTTTCCAACCTCATTAGTAATAACAGCGTGGTAAAAAATACCATTGATGAAATTCTTTGTGCAGTATCGGAGGAGGCAGAACAGATTCAGACTGCCAATACCTCGTTAAATGATTTTGCTGATGAGATTGAACGGATTGTAGAGAATACGGAGAACGTGAACAAAAATGCTTCCAGAACCATGGATCACAGCATGTCCGGTATGCAATCCATGGAGGTACTTGCTGATCAGTTCGGCAGGACAAGAAATCTTCAGGATGAAGCATATCAGACCGTTACCAGACTGGAGGAGCGTTCTAAAACAATTGATGATATTTCCAAGACCATCAGCAATATTGCAGAACAGACCTCCTTACTCTCCTTGAATGCAAGTATTGAGGCAGCCAGGGCAGGTGAAGCAGGACGAGGCTTTGCCATTGTTGCTGAGGAAATCGGCAAACTGGCAAATGCTACCAGTGAAGCTACAGCTGATATTACGAAGATTATTACAGAAATCCAGGATGAAATCGAAGCGGTCAGCGGTCAGATGTTCTCCATGAAGGATGAAACCGAGAAATGTATGGAGGCGATGGACACTACCCAGGATGTATTCCGCCAGATCAACGAGGAAATCGAGAAGATAGGGAAAAGCATCCAGTCTCAGGAAGGTGCTGTAGAAATATTGGATAAAAACAAGGCAAAGATTATAGACCAGTTTTCCAGCATTTCTTCAGAGACGGAGGAATTATCTGCATCCAGCCAGGATATTCTGAGTAAGATAGATGACCAGAATCAAGAGATGGACAGTATCCACCTTGCAGTACAGGAACTGAATCAGGTTATTGTGCAGCTTGATGATATTATGCATCAGTTTACCGTGTAAATTATAAAGACAGAACAGTAACAAAAATTAAACCTGGTGCGCCAGGTTTAATTTTTTGTATTTTAAGTTAAATATTTGATAATAGTTCCCCGGTATTTCCTGTTACTATGACATCGTAGCAATGAAAACGTGTGAAACACACAAAGCAACGCTAACAACAAAGAAAGAGGGAGTAAACTATGAAAAACGTAAATCGTTGGCTTGCCCTTGGAATGGCAACCATGATGGTAGCTGGAACTCTTGCAGGATGCGGAAACTCCAACACCACAACCACCGAAACAGGCAGTGACAACACTGCTGCAACCGAGGATACTGCAGCAGAAACTACCGCAGCAGAAACTACCGCAGCAGAAACCACTGCAGCAAGTGCTGAGGGCGGTTCTGTATACTACTTAAACTTCAAACCGGAGCAGGATGAGCAGTGGCAGGCACTGGCTAAATCCTACAGCGAGCAGACCGGTGTGGAAGTAACAGTAGTTACCGCAGCAAGCGGAAACTATGAGACCACTCTGATGAGTGAGATGGGCAAGAGCGGCGCTCCTACCTTATTCCAGGTAAACGGTCCTGTAGGTCTTGCTAACTGGAAAGACTTCTGCTATGATCTGTCTGATTCCGCAGTATACGGCGAGCTGACCAGCGACGGTTACGCTTTAAAAGATGGCGACGCAGTTGCTGGTATCGGTTATGTAATTGAGTCCTATGGTTTAATCTGCAACAAGACCTTACTTACAGAGGCTGGTTACAGCGTAGATGACATCAAATCCTTTGATGACTTAAAGAAGGTTGCTGAGGACATCACAAGCCGTTCTGACGAGCTTGGCTTCGCAGCATTCACTTCCGCTGGTATGGATGGTTCTTCTGACTGGCGTTTCAAGACCCATTTAGCAAACCTGCCTATCTACTTTGAGTACCAGGAGGATGGCATCAATTCTACAGACGCTATCAAAGGTACTTACCTTGACAACTATCGTAACATCTGGGATTTATATGTAAACAACAGCACCTGCGCTGGCAAAGACCTGGCTGCAAAGACTGGTGATGATTCCAGAAACGAGTTCTTAAACAAAGAGGCTGTATTCTTCCAGAATGGTTCTTGGGAGTACGCTAACCTGGTTGGCGATGGCAAATTCTCTGATGATGATTTAGCTATGATTCCTATCTACATTGGCGTAGGTGACGAGGCTAATCAGGGTCTTTGCACAGGTACTGAGAACTACTGGTGTGTAAACAAGACCGCAGCTCCTGAAGACATCCAGGCTACTCTGGACTTCCTGTACTGGTGTGTAACTTCTGACGAAGGTACCGCATGTCTGGCTGACGACATGGGATTCGTAATTCCTTTCAAGGGTGCAAAAGAGTCTCCAAACCTGTTTGTTAAACAGGATAGACAGTACACCGAAGAAGGTAAAACTCCTGTATCATGGAACTTTACCACAATGCCTTCCGAGGAGTGGAAAAACGGCGTTGGTTCTGCTCTGACTGCTTATGCAGCAGATGAGACTGATGATAACTGGGCAGCAGTTGTAAGTGCATTCGTAGACGGATGGGCAACTGAGTATAAGATGGCTAATCCTCAGTAGTACAAACGAACTAAACAAACTTGCGCCGAGGGCGTGACATAAAAACGGGCAGGCATGCTCTGCCTGCCCGTTTTTCTTTATTGCATGGTTATGCAGTCAAGACGCTCCGTAAACCGGAGTCAATTTAATGGAGGTATTTTATGGAGAAGGCATTAAAGAAAAGCGCACCGATTTTTATTCT
>CAKRTZ010000046.1 GCA_934402515.1 uncultured Lachnospiraceae bacterium | reverse complement strand
ATCCTGCCGCCACGGTGGAGCAGGCATACATGGTTCCGGCAACTGCCGGATTCACTAAGGCATCTGCCATGTGCATAATCGTACTTCTCCTTACTATGTATTTTATGTAAACCATATTTCCCAATGGAACACGATTTTTTCTATTCCAGTTCCTTCAAAATGGAACTTCCAATCGTTCCCTCCGGCATCTTCACGCCGAAATTATCGGCGATGGTGGCACCGATCACCGCAAAGGTATCACTTCCCTGCAGGGCTCCATGCTGTTTCATGCTGGGGGAATATGCCAGGAAGGGCACATATTCTCTGGTATGGTCAGTTCCGCTATAAGTGGGGTCGTTGCCGTGGTCTGCGGTGATGATCAGCAAATCATCCGGGCGCATCACCTCTAAGAAATTGCCCAGACCCATGTCAAACTTCTCAATCTCCCGTCCGTAACCCTGGGGATTGCGGCGGTGTCCCCACAGTGCATCAAAGTCCACCAAATTGGTAAAGCATAAGCCATGGAAATCCCGTCTGGCTATTTCCACTGTCTGCTCCATGCCGTTGACGGAGGACTGGGAGTGCAGGCTTTCGGTAATGCCCTCCCCCACAAAGATATCATGGATTTTGCCCACGGCAATCACATCCAGTCCTGCCTCCTGCAAAGCGTTTAATGCGGTAGCCCCAAAAGGTTTCAAGGCATAATCCCGGCGGTTGCTGGTGCGGACAAACTCTCCTTTTTTCTTTCCCACATAAGGACGGGCAATGACTCTGCCCACCTTCCACTCATCCTTCATGGTCAGTTCCCTGGCAATTTCACAACAGCGATAGAGGTTCTGCAAATCAAAGGTCTCCTCATTACCGCAAATCTGCAAAACAGAATCTGCAGAAGTGTATACAATCATGGAACCGTCCCGGATTTCTTCCTCTCCCAGTTCCTCCAGAATTTCCGTGCCGCTGGCGCTCTTGTTGCCGATGACCTTTTTGCCACAGCGTTTCTCCAGTTCTGCAATCAGCTCCGGTGGGAATCCGGTCTCTGTAAAGGTTTTGAAAGGCTTTTCCACCTTCAATCCCATCATTTCCCAGTGTCCGGTCATGGTGTCCTTGCCGCAGCTTGCCTCGGACATTTTCATATAACGGCCTATAGGATTGGGCTCCTCCTCCATACCCTTGCCGGGATGAATCTGTAAAAAGCCCAGTTTCGTCAGGTTGGGCATCTGCAACGGTCCTACCGTATCAACGATGTGCCCGAAGGTGTCCACGCCCACATCACCGAATTTCCCGGAATCCGGCATGGCGCCCACGCCCAGGGAATCCAGTACAATCACAAATACTCTATGAAATTTCTCCATCATAAGAACCTCCTTTTCTCTCGGACAATCCGTTCAATCATTTTATGTAAACTACTAGCTACCAGTATTTTTTATGACGGAAATAGAGGATTTCCAATAAAATAATCACAAAGCACAGCACTGCAATGGTGGCATATCCATAACGGCTATGCAGTTCCGGCATATTGACAAAGTTCATGCCATACCACCCTGCAATCAATGTCAAAGGGGAAAAGATTGCCGTCACAATGGTGAGAATCCGCATGGTATTATTCTGTTGGATATCAATCTGCTGTTGGTAAAGTTCCCGGATCTGTACCATATATTCCCGCAGCATCCCGCAATGCTGGTCCAACCGGTCCGCCTTGCTGTGAAATTCCTCCAGAATCATCAGTTCCTTATGGCTGAACATCTCGTTGATATTTTTTTCCAATGTTTCGCTCATATCTGCCATCTGCTGGTAATGAAAGCAACGGGTGAGCAGGTGTTTCCGGTACTGCAGCATGGTAGGAGCGGGATTCTGTTTACAGTTTCCCGCAAAAATATCCTCCTCCATGTCATAGCATTCTTCTTCGATTTTCTGCAAATACTCTGTGTCATCCCGCAGTGTCTGCTCCAGAAACCGGAGGAAAAACAGCTGCGGACTGGAATCCTTCTCCGATTCCGTGTTTTCTACGATTTTATATAAGATGGGTTCATCTTTTTTGGGTGTGATTAAAAGTAATGTTTCCGGGGTCAGGCAGTAGACTGCATAAACCTGTTTCGGATGATCCACTGTTCCCTCGTCAATGAGACATTTTCCCAGAATAAATTCCGGGTATACCTGTGCCTTGGAAAAGGGCAGTTTTTCCTGATTCATCATTCGATCCAGTTCGTGCTCATAGGCCCGACCTTTGGCATAGGTCAGGGCTTCCTCGTAATTGAGAAGCTGCACCTCACCTTTGACAATCTGGATGTGTTCTTTCAGTTCCGAACTGTTTAATACCATATCTGCCATTCCTCCCGGAAACCGTTTATAAATCATTTTATCACATCATCAGCTATCTCCTCAAGAGATATCCTCCAGAGGAATCATCCCCGAAAGTCCGAAGTTCTCCGTGAGGACTTTCGCTACATTGGGACTTAAAAAGGCTGGGAGGGTAGGCCCCAGGTGGATATTTTTTACTCCCAGGTAAAGGAGCGCAAGCAGTACGATCACTGCCTTCTGCTCGTACCAGGCAAGATTATAGACAATGGGCAGTTCATTGATATCCTCCAGTCCGAACACTTCTTTGAGTTTCAGTGCAATCACTGCCAGAGAGTAGGAATCGTTACATTGTCCTGCATCCAGCACTCTGGGAATTCCATTGATGTCACCCAGATTTAATTTATTATATTTATACTTGGCACAGCCTGCGGTGAGGATCACAGTGTCGCCGGGCAAGGCTTTGGCAAAATCGGTATAGTAGTTCCGGCTTTTCGCCCGGCCGTCGCACCCTGCCATCACCACAAACTGTCGGATTGCTCCGCTTTTCACCGCTTCTACGATCTGGTCTGCCAGTGCCAGTACCTGGTTGTGGGCAAAGCCTCCCACAATTTCCCCGGTTTCAATTTCCTGAGGAGGCTGGCACTGTTTTGCCTGGTTGATAATTTCCGAGAAATCTTTGTATTCTCCGATTCCTCCCTCAATATGCTTACAGCCCGGATAACCTGCGGCACCTGTGGTGTAAAGCCGATCCCTGTAGCTGTCCTTGGGCGGCACAATACAGTTGGTGGTCATGAGAATGGGACCATGGAAAGACTCAAATTCCTCCTTCTGCTTCCACCATGCGTTTCCGTAATTTCCCACAAAGTGATCATATTTTTTGAAAGCCGGGTAATAATGAGCCGGCAGCATTTCTGAGTGGGTATACACATCCACACCGGTTCCCCGGGTCTGCTCCAGAAGCATTTCCAGATCCCGGAGATCATGGCCGGAAACCAGGATGCCGGGGCGGCTGCCTACACCGATGTTCACTCTGGTCACTTCCGGATTTCCATAAGCCTGGGTGTTTGCTTTATCTAACAGTGCCATACCTTCCACTCCGTATTTTCCGGTTTCCATGGTAAGTGCTACCAGATCCTCTACCGTAAGGGTATCGTCCAACGTTGCCGCCAATGCCCGCTGTAAAAAGGCATCTACTTCCTCATTTTCCTGTAAAAGTACATTGGCGTGTCTGGAATATGCGGAGAGACCCTTTAGCCCGTAAGTGAGCAGTTCCCGCAGAGAGCGAATGTCTTCATCCTCGGTAGCCAGAACTCCTACCGTAATCGCTTTTGCCTCGTACTCCTCTTCTTTGCCGTTCCATTTTGCAGCCTCCGGCAGAGAAGCTGTTTCTTTTAAACCGGGGAGAAGCTCCTGTTGCACCCGGAGAGTTTCCCGAATACGCGCCACAATCACTTCCTCATCAAAATTGGCATTGGTAATCGTGGTAAAAAGATTTTCTGTTACCGTATGATTGATTTCTCTGGGAATTGTACTCCCCTGTGCCCGCAATGCAGTGGTCACTGCGCAAAGTCCTCTGGTAGTGTAAACCAGAAGATCCTGCATCCCCGCTACTCTGGGACTTTTCCCGCATACTCCCATCTGTGTGCATCCGGTACATCCTGCTGTTTCCTGACATTGATAACAAAACATGGTTTTTCCTGCCTTTCTGTTGTTGTGTTTGTTTGACTTCACGGACAACTATAGGGCATAGGGAAAAGAAAGGTGGTGGTTATAACCACCGTCTCAAAAAATTTTAATTTTTTTCAAATAAAACAAATTGATTTTTGTGAAAATCCAGCAGTCCTTCATCCCGCATACGACACAATTCCTTTGATAAGGCGCTGCGGTCAAGATTAAGATAATCCGCCATCTGCTGTCTGGTAAAAGGAATGGAAAAACGGGTACTTCCGGATTTCACCGCCTGCGTATTCAGATAAGTAAGAAGTCTTCCTCGCACACTCTTGGCAGAAATGCTGAAGATTCGATTGGTTAAGATCAGATTTTTCTGGCTGCTCATAAGAAGCAGATTATGCAACAGTTTGGGATACCAGGAGGACAACCTATTTCTTTTGCCTTCCATTCTTTTTATATTCAAAAAAAGAACCTCGGAAACTTCTGCCGTCACCACATCTACCATGACCATCTCCCCACACAGGGCATAGGTTTCTGCAAAGGTCTGTCCGACAGTAAAATGCCCGAGAATGCTCTTATTACCCCAAACATCCACATTTTCGATGTTGATGCTCCCGGTTAGTAACACTCCCATCTCCTGTATGAGATCTCCCATATGAAAGATTCTCTGATTTTTATCAAATTTCTGCCTACGCATGCAGCCCAGTCTTTGAAGTTGCTGCTGCTCCTCCTCCGTAAAATCCTGAAAAAGGGAAATCTGCTCCCACATACCTGCTCCTTTCTATGCTTTCATTGCTACCAGCTTTCCCAGCTTTTCTGTTTTGATGCGGTTATTGTCTTCTTGACAGACTGCGCCCGGACTTCTACCATAGTAAAAAAGCACCTTTTGATTTAAGACGAATCACCAGAACCGCACATAGGGAAAGGGAAACTTCCATGACAGAACAAGAATTAAAAAATCTATTGTATCAACAGCATGCCTTCTTTGCATCCGGTGCCACACAGCCAGTATCCTTTCGACTAGCTCAGCTGACCCGGCTGGAGCAGGCATTGCTGCGATATGAAAAGCAACTTTGTGAGGCGCTAAAACAGGATCTGGGGAAAAGCTCCATGGAAAGTACCATGTGTGAAATCGGACTTACCTTGTCCGAGCTTCATTGGATGAAAAAACACCTTCGCCGCCTTGTAAGGGATGTGCGGGTTTCCACACCTGTAGCCCAGTTTGCTGCCAGAAGCTTCCGTTCCCCATCCCCCTACGGCACCGTACTGATCATGAGTCCCTGGAATTATCCGGTACTCCTGACATTGGATCCTTTAATCGATGCCATTGCCGCAGGAAATACGGCAGTGGTAAAACCCAGTGCATATGCCCCCTGTACCAGCGAAGTCCTTCAGCAGCTTCTGAAGGAATGTTTTGCTCCGGAGTATGTAGCTGTTGTAACCGGCGGGCGGGCAGAAAACCATGCCCTGCTGCAACAGCGGTTTGATATGATTTTCTTTACGGGAGGAAAAACCGTGGGCAGAGAAGTGCTGCGCAGTGCCGCCGAATATCTGACACCGGTCACCCTGGAATTAGGTGGGAAGAGTCCCTGCATTGTGGATTCCACTGCGAAAATAGGGCTTGCCGCCCGGCGCATTGTGTTTGGTAAATTTTTAAACTGTGGGCAAACCTGTGTGGCGCCGGACTATATTCTCTGTGACAGACACATCCGTGATCAGCTGCTGGAGGCTCTGCAGAAGGAAATCACCCGGCAGTTTGGCGCTGATCCTCTGGAAAATCCTGACTATGGAAAAATCATCAACGAAAAACACTTTCATAGAATCCTTGGACTGATTGAATCTTCAAAGCTTGTCTGCGGCGGACAGTATGATACGGAATCCTTGCGCATTGCGCCCACTATTTTAAGGGATATCTCCTGGGAAGATGCCGTGATGGGGGAGGAAATCTTTGGTCCCATCCTGCCGTTGCTCACCTATGATTCCCTGGAAGATGCCATCCATATCGTGGAAGCACACCCTCATCCTCTGGCACTTTATCTGTTCAGCGAAAGCTCTGTCAATCAGAAAAAGGTGCTGCGCTCCTGTCGGTTCGGAGGAGGCTGTATCAATGACACCATTATCCATCTCGCCACCAGTGCCATGCCCTTCGGCGGTGTGGGAGAGAGTGGAATGGGAGGCTATCACGGAAAGGCCGGGTTTGAAACCTTCTCCCATTATCGCAGTATAGTGGATAAGAAAACCTGGTTGGATCTTCCCATTCGTTACCAGAAGTACACGAAAACTAAGGAAAAACTAATGAAAATCTTCTTAAAATAATAAAAAACAACGATAGTAAACAAATAATCATTACTTTTTGTTTGTTATCGTTGCTTTTAATTTCTTTTCGTTTATTTTTGTATGTGTTTGTATATCTTTGCTGCAACTTTTCCGAAATCAATCGGCTTGGAGAGATGTTCATTCATACCGCTTGCCTTGCTGGCCGCCACGTCATCGGAGAAGGAGTTGGCGGATACCGCGATAATAGGAATGGTAACAGCATCCTCCCGATCCATGGCGCGGATAGCCTTTGCAGCGTCCAATCCATTCATGATGGGCATCATGATGTCCATAAGAATCACATCGAAATCGCCGGGCGCAGATCCTGCAAACAAATCTACTGCCTGTTTTCCATCCTCAGCTTCTGTCACGATGGCACCCTTTTCCGTAAGCATATAGGTGGCAATTTTCCGATTTAACTCATTGTCTTCCGCCATCAAAATGTGAATTCCGTCCATACGATCCGGAATCTCCTCCGTATTTTCTTCCGATTTGTAATCCAGATCTACTTTAAGGGGAAGTGTTACGGAAAATACTGATCCCTTTCCCTCTCTGCTGACAAAACCAATGGTTCCGCCCAACAATTCTACTGTCTTTTTGGCAATGGGCAACCCAAGTCCGCTTCCGGAATACTTGGTTCGCGCAGTCTTATGTTCCTGGGCAAACGTTTCAAAAGCATGGGCCTGAAATTCCGGACTCATTCCGATTCCTGTATCCGCACAGATAAACACAAAGGTTGCCTTTTCCCCATCAAACTCATTCTCACGGCAGGAAATCTGTATGGAACCGCCGGTACGATTATACTTCACCGCATTGTCCATAATGTTCTGGAACACCCTCTGGATATTAAGGGGACTTCCCATCAGATGCCAGTGCTCGCCTACCGGCCGGTCACACTCAAACTTAATTCCTTCTGCCTCCGCCTGAGGGGCAATGATGTTTTCTGCACTTTGCAGGATATCCCGCAGATCGAAGGCTTCTGTCTCCGTCTCCACCTCTTCTGCTTCCAGTTTGCTCATACTTAATACATTATTGACCAGTGCCAGCAGATAATCAGACGCCGAAAAAATCTTTTCAAAGCATTCCTTCTCCTGCTGCTCATTGCCTTCACTGTTCATACCGATTTCCGCCATCCCTCGGATTCCGTTGATGGGAGTACGGATATCATGGCTCATGCGGCGCAAAAAATCCGTCTTTGCCGCGTTGGCGTTTGCCGCCTGTTCTGCCATATCCCGCAGCCGTTCCTGATAGGTAAGTTCTCTCTTTTTCTGTTCTGTCACATTTCGCACCAGAAGCATTACCGTAGTAAGCCGGTGATCCGTCATGCTATGACTCTGTGGCACTAACAGCATCTGATACCATCGACCATTCTGGCCTTCAAAGCTGTATCCTACAAAGGATTTATTCTGCAGCCGCTCCCGCAGTGTACCCAGATCCACAAATTTGCGAAATTCTTCACGATCCTGCCGCATAATAAATTTCCGAGTGATGGCCTCCAGCATTCCATCCGCCTTCTCGATTCCCATCGTTGCCTTTGCCAAGTCCTCGGTCTGGGTAATTGCTGTCCATGTGTTATCATCCAGGTGAATTACCAAATTTACAGAATAAATGCTGGCGATGGCATTGATCAGATGATACTCTTTTTCCATCTGGAGGAGTTTTTCCCGACGACGGTGCTGTATTAGCATGAAAGCCACCATGCATGCGACGACATAGAGTGCTGCCACAATTACAAGCTCCAGATATGCCTGCGTATAAATACTGTTTGCACCCAAAAAAGCATATAAATAGTAGCCACGATACATGGCATGCATACCATACCACACCGTGCCGTTCTGTTTCAGCTTAATTAAAGTGGCATCCTCCTGCATCCGATCATTGTCCACTACATTGGTGATGGGACATTCCTCCACTGCAAGTCCACGCAAAGAGGGCGAATTACTGCTGATAACCATTTCTCCATCTGTCACCACAATCACTTTATCGGTACTCTGTGAATCGGTATCCAGCATATTGTCCAGGGATAATTCGTACTTGTCATTTTTAAATTGCGTGGTATCGCTATAGCATAGAATCACTCCTGCTGCATCATGTCTGGATACAATCGCATAAATATAGCTGTGATCTCCCAAGGTGATCCGGTCTGACACTACCTTCTGCGGATAACGGAGAATTTCCTGAACCTGTCCTTCTTCCAGTATTTTATCCCACAGTGACCAGGTCACCTCTCTGTCATCTTCTATACTGCATTTCTGCTTTAACAGCCCATCAAAAACCACAATGCCCGTAAGATACTGAGCCTGGGCATATGCCCTCAGTGCTTCCTCGTCCATCAGAGTTTCTTCATCTGAGTATAAACTTAATACATTTGTTTTATTGATAGCAGCATACAAATCCTTAATCCTAGCACCCAACTGATAATCATCGTATTTCTGACAGGTTATTTTCACCATTTCCAGTGTGTCCGCCACATCCTGACGAATTTCCCTTTTTCCCCTCTGAATAAAGAGAAAGCCACACAAAGTCACGAAAGCAATTCCGCCTGCAATCGCGATAAGCCAGAAAAGCTGTTGTTTGTCATGAGGCTTAATCGTTTTCCCCATGGTTGCTACCTCCATACACGTTTTTTTCTACATCCAGTCCATACGACTCTATGATCTGTGCCGTAGTTCCATCCTCTATCATCTCCCGAAATGCCAGACTCAGCTTCTGTGCCACTTTCTCATCTTCCTGCTTGCGGAAAGCAACCCCCAGTGCTTCACTTCTCAGACTCATACTTAAGCTGCGATACTCTCCCGGATATTCTGTCATATAGACCTGCAGTGCACCCTCCAGTCCCGCAGCAGCATCCACATACCCCTTCCGCAGGGCAGCAAACACCTCTCCCACACTATTGAAAGTCGTCAGCTGTTTTAGCTGTGGAAAATCCGGGTTCAAACCATTTATAATGATTTCCTCAGAGGTAGAACCGGCCTGTACCGATACCCTTTTATCTTCCAGATCTTCCAGCGTATTGATATCACTCTCCAACGGCACAACTGCGATCCGCTGTGCATAAAGATAAGGACCGGCCCATAGATATTCATTCTCCCTGCCGTCCATGGTTAAGGCGCTCCAGAGGCAGTCCACACTGCCATCTGCCAGACTGGAAAAACGCTCACTAATATCAATTTCCTTTAATACCGGCTCAAACCCGCTTCGCGCACATGCTTCCTTCATTAACTCCACATCAATTCCGGCGTAATCTCCCTTTACATTTTTATAGACATAAGGCTCATACATGGTAATACCTATAATCAGTTCCGGCTTTTCCTCCGTATGTTTTGTCTTTGTTCCACATCCTGCAAGGATGCCACACCCCAGAAGAAGCAGAAGAGCCACCACACCTGTCCTGTTTCTCTTTCTTTTTCCTGTTTCCATTAAAAGCTCCCGTCATAAATTTCTTTTTGTGTATTTTGCAATGGCCTCCATTACCTTATCCATCTGTAACGGCTTGGCAAGATGGGCGTTCATGCCCGACTCCAGGCACCGCCTCACATCCTCGTCAAAAGCGTTTGCAGTCATGGCTATAATGGGAATCTTCTCCGCATCCGGTCTGTCAAAGGCTCGAATCGCTCTGGTAGCGGAAAGCCCATCCACCACCGGCATCATCACATCCATCAGGATAGCGTCAAAGGTGCCTGGGGGATTACCGGTAAAGGCATCAATCGCCTGCTGACCATCCCGGACAACGGTAATCACTGCTCCCTTCTCTTCCAATAAAGTCTGGGCAATTTCCGCATTTAGGTCATTATCCTCTGCCAACAGCAGGTGTAATCCCCGGATATCGTACGTTTTCTCCTGTTTTGCTTTCTCCTGTTCCGGGATCTGCTGTGCAATTTCAAAAGGGATCGTGATTACAAAAGTAGAACCGACTCCCACCTCACTCTTTATCTCGATGGTGCCCTGCATGGCATCCAACAGATTTTTTACAATGGCCATGCCAAGTCCCGTTCCGCTATAGACACTGCGGGCATCGGAATGTTCCTGGGAAAAAGGATTAAAAATCTGTTGTAAAAATTTCTCACTCATCCCGATTCCTGTATCAGAAATTGTCCAACGGTAGGTCACCGTTCCCGGTTTTACCTGCAGGCATGCTACCTGGGTAGAAATTCTGCCCCCTACTTTATTATATTTGACACAGTTGGTATAGATATTGATAAAAATCTGACGAAGATGCAGGGGACTGCCGTAAACGATAGAATGCTCCGCCTGCTCCAGTGTGTTGTCGTATTCCAGGGTCACGCCGGACTCTGCCGCTCTCTGGGAAATCACTGTCCTCACATCCCCAACCAATTCCCGCAGGTTAATCGCCTCATGGGACAAAACAAATTCGCCGCTTTCCAGCTTGCTCATCTGTAGGATATCGTTAATCAGGGATAACAGATAATTGGCCGCCACCATGATTTTACCCCGATTAGTGTTAAGCAGTTCCACATCATCGGGATGTGCCTCATCTATCGTCAGAAGTCCGATGATGCCGTTTAGAGGCGTACGGATGTCATGACTCATCCGGGAAAGGAAATTGGTTTTCGCCATATTTGCCCGGTTCGCCTCTTCCACTGCTGCCTCAAGCTGTTGATTCTTGATCTGTAGATCCTTGGTATGCCTCTGCTGGATTTCAAACTGCAGCTGTTGATAGCTCTGGGCTGTTTTCCAATGCACCATATTTATCATTGCCAGTGCAAAGGCATAGATAATCAGGGTGTACAACAGGTTTGTTGGTGTGTTTACCAGCACCTGGGACTGGGGCATAAAGGCATAAACATAATAGTCCCGTCCCCGCTGCATCAAACCATAATCATAGTTAAAAGGATTTTCCTTGCTGTGAAGCGCTCTCACTAATATATGTGCATCCGGACTTTCCTTAATCATTTTAAGGATTTCCAGATCATCGGTGGTTTTGCCCTCCAGGCTTTTATCACTGGAGGCAACAATCCTCTCCCCATCGCTGACCACAACGGTTCCCTCATGCTGGTTGTTGTAATCGGCCAACACCAGTTCCAGAGAATTGGTAAAGGCATCAATATATTCCTTGGAGGTGTGATAGTAAGCCACAAGCACGTTTTCTGTATCCGAGCAGCCCACTACTCCAATATCCACATAGGAACCATCCTCACACTCCACACGGGCAGCGTAACTTTTCTGCTTGTAAACAGCTGTTTCCAACAGAGATTTATTATGCAAATAGGTCTGCACCTCCTGGCAGACCGAATCTTTCTCGTCTGACTGTTCGAGAATATTACCCTGGTTGTCCATTAGTAAAATTCCGGTAAGATAAAACTCTTTCACATACACCTGGAGCATGGCGGATTCCACATCCATTTCTCCATGGAGCTGATTCTGATGCAGGAGTTGTCTGTCCACTTCTCTGGCACTCTGCATCATGCGCATCAGACTTTTCGTTTCCGATGCCATGTTTAATTTATTATAGCTGTTGCACTGCTCCTGCATATAGGTAACCGTATCGTCCAAATAGGTGCGGGCATTGGCAAGATCCGAGCGGACTGCCATGGCTGCCACAATACTCATTAGTACAATTCCGGTAAGAATTTCCATAGGTAGCAGCCAGCACTGCCCTTTCAAATGGGGGTGTTTACTTTTCATACGCACTTACCCCCAGATATTTCTCCGACTCTCCCAGATATTTCGTAAGAATCCGGGCAGTTGTGCCGTCTTCCCGCATCTCCTGCAGTATCTGGTCTAACTGCTGCGCCAGTCCACGGTCATCCTCTTTGGCAAACGCCACGCCCAGCCCCACCGTCAAAAGAGGCTCCTCCAAAAGACGGTACTCCAGATTATAATCCGCCATGTATTGCCGGATAAAGGTTTCATGGGAACAAATGGCATCTGCATAGCCCTTGCTCAGAAAAGGATAAATCAATTCCCGGTTGGAAAGGGAAAACAATTCTTTCAGTTTTGGAAGTCCATAAACCTCCGGATCGCTAAACATTTCCTCCGGTTGGGTAGCAGACTGCACGGCCACGGCTCTGCCTTCCAGATCCTGTAACGTGTAAATATCGCTGCCAGGCAACACCGCAATCATCTGCCGGCTGACCATATAAGGTCCTGCCCACTGATATAAGTCTTCCCAGCCATCCATGGGAAAACAATCCCAGATACAGTCAATCTCGCCGTTTTCCAGTAACTGCGTTTTTTTCTCCCAATCGATGCATGAAAATTCTGTCTGGTAACCCATACGGGCAAACGCCTCCGTAGCAAGTTCCACCGTAATGCCAGTGAAATTCCCATCTGCATCTATATAATTAAAGGGCGGGTAGTCTTCATTGCCAATTACAATTTTCGGCAGACCCGCCTCTGCCCGGCTTTCTACTGTCCTTCCACATCCGGCAAGCAGAAACGCCATGATACAAATGATAGAAATTATCCTTTGTTTTTTCATCAGGTCCAGGTTTCCTTTTATCTTTTCGATACTAATCCATATTTCATTATATATCCGCGGAAAAATCGCTGTCAATTTACAATACCGGACGACTAGCCCCCGTTTTGCCGGAAGGTGCCCCTATACAATAAACAAGGCGCTACAGTTTCCTGTAGCGCCAATGGTATTGAGCCAATTAATCCACCTGTTTGGCATTGGGATAGATACGCTCCATACGGGCATCATCATAATGGGTGTCCAGCCAGGTCTGTAAAGAATTGTACTGTGTGACATCCCTGGAACGCTCATCGTAACGCACCAGAGCCATACAGGACATCACGATATTGCAACACATAAACGCGATAAAAATCCAGGTGACAATTTTTCCGGTTTTCTTCGGGATTTTCTCAATCCATTTAGAGACAAAGGGGTAAATTCCACGAAACCAGACCACCGCGGCGATTCCCCAGAAAAAGCAGTACAACAGGTTGATTCTGCCCCCAATGTTAAAGGGAATCTGGCTGTAGTCCCAGAATACTTTGCCAAAAACAATCTCGGTAAAGACACTGCAGAAGTATTCGTATACACCACCCAACAGGGTTCCGATTGCAAAGAGGAAAAAGCGGTCGCTGTTCCGGTATTTGTAGAGGAGCAGGGTCACCAGTGCCACGCCCAGTCCCCAGACGATGCTGAAAGGGCCCCAGACCACACTGCTACGGCTCATCCATACACCGGCAGTGATACGGCAGAAAATGGTCTCTGTAATATCTCCCAGAAAGGCACCAATGAAAAAAAGCCAGATAATCTTGTAAAAGCTGCATCCGTAGGCAAAAACATCCTTGTTTTTCTCCGCAGCCTCCACTTTCTGTGCCTTGGGGTAGGCTTTGTGGATACGTTTCTCGGTTTTGGCTGCAATCCAGGTTCGCAGATTACGGCTCACATCATCAAACTGCTGGTTGGTTTTTTCCCAGTTTGCCGCCTGTTTGCTCCGTCCCCATAACAAAATGGCAGAGGCGATGATATCCAATGCCATCAATCCCAAAAGAACTAATACCAGAATGGTTTTCAACAGTCCTGGAATAAGGTTTCCAATCGTGATCAGTAGATGGTTGCCCCAGCGCACGATGATGTAGCCCAGGGCGCCCCACAAGGCAGAAGCTGGGAGACAGATATAACCGTCCAGGTTTCCTTTTATCCCGGAATAATCCCACCAACGTTCTCCGAAAAATTTCTCAATGAGGTGTCCTGCCACCCACTCGATGATGGTAGCATAGGTCATGGCAAACACAAAGAGCCAGAACCCGGTAAGTTCATTCAGTGTGGCAGAAATCACCACTGCACCGATACCATAAATCACGCAAAAAGGGCCGGTCACCAGACCTTTATTGGTAAATACCTTGTGCTTGACGGTTCCAACGATGGTTTCCAGCACCCAGCCGGTGAAGGAGTAGATAAAAAACAGTAGTAACAGATTGGTCAGTTCGCGCATGGGTTCTCCTTCGTTTTAACCTTCTTTATTGGTTGCAGATTTCCTCTGCCATCGCCTCAATCACTGTCTCGGTGTCCTCATGGACGGCGGATCTGATAGTGACATTGTTTTCCAGATAAGTGAGGTTTTTGCTCTTTTCCAGCATGGTCTGCATCACTTTTTTTGCCGTAGGCGCCCAGGTACCATTTTCCATAAAGCCAACGGTACGGTTCTGGTAGCTGCGCTCCGTCAGCTGATTGATAAAGGTTTTCATGCAGGGGAATACATCGGCATTATAGGTAAGGGTCGCCAGCACCAGATGGCTGTAGCGGAAGGCATCTTCCACGCACTCTGCCATGTCGGTTCTAGCCAGGTCTGCCAGTACCACATTGGGATAGCCCTTTGCTTTTACCTTCTCTGCCAGCAGCTCTGCCGCCCTTTTCGTATTACCATACACAGAGGCATAAGCAATGAGGACGCCTTTTTCCTCCGGTCTGTAGGAGGACCAGATGTCGTATTTCTCCAGATAATGGCCGATGTTTTCTGTGAGAACGGGACCGTGGAGAGGGCAGATGATCTGGATATCCAGTGCTGATGCCTCTTTTAAGAGTTTCTGTACCTGCATGCCGTATTTGCCCACAATGCCGATGTAGTAGCGGCGTGCCTCATCATCCCAGTCCTCCTCCACATCCAGGGCACCGAACTTACCGAATCCGTCTGCGGAAAAGAGAACCTTGTCGGTGCTGTCGTAGGTTACCATGACTTCCGGCCAGTGTACCATGGGGGCAAACAGGAAGGTAAGCTCATGCCTGCCCAGGGAAAGAGTGCCTTTGTCCTGGACGGTGAGGCGTTTTACCTGGCTGTCCAAGGTGAAAAACTGATCCATCATGGCAAAGGTTTTGGCATTGCCCACGATGGTGGTATCCGGGTACTTTTTCATAAAGTTCTGAATGTTGGCAGAGTGGTCAGGCTCCATGTGCTGTACTACCAGATAGTCCGGTGTTCTGCCATCCAGTGCGGTTTCCACGTTGGCGAGCCATTCTCTTGTAAAATGGATATCTACGGTGTCCATGACCGCAATTTTTTCATCCAGAACGACATAAGAATTGTACGCCATGCCATTGGGCACAACATACTGACCTTCAAACAAATCCACCTGGTGGTCGTTGACTCCTACATATTTGATGTCATTTGTAATTTTCATACTGTGTTTCCTCTCCAGGGTGCATCCCCTTTATCTTTTATAAAAAGGCGTTTAACCATGTACCTATTATAATATGGTGTTCCATGGAAGAACAACTGAATTTTTTATAAACGATAAAGATTCCGCATAGAGATTTGATAGGAAAAGTGCTACAGTAAAGTCTCTCATTTCCTGCTTTACTGTAGCACTCACATACAATGTATGCTGCCATAATCCATTTTCTATTACGGCTTCTGTTTTTCTCCCACGTTTCTGTTTCTTCGTACCACTCTCCAGACAATCAAGGCCACTGCCATGATAAGTATCAGCCATACAAAATAACAGATGCCAAGGAAGGTGGGACAAATATGGCATAAGCTGCATTTACCGGCTTGCGGTGTCTGGCTCACCTGCCTGTACGCAATTGCATAAGCAGAGAATCTGTCTGTATGAATCGTTACCGTATCCGGTGCATCATCCATATCCGTTAAAAGGGTATATTCCCCTTCGTGGGAGCGGATAATGAAAAACTCCCTGTCGGTGCTTTGCAGCTTCAGCGGAATACCAATCACTACCTCAATCGGTTCTACTGTACCTGTAACAGCGTTCCAGTCCGCTTCTCCTATTTTCATGAACAAAGAGATATCAATGTGGCTTCCAAGTGTCAGATCAGGGATTTCCTTACGGTACTCTTTTATACCGTTCTCGATTGCACTCTTATCCTTCTTTGGCACATTGCCGGAAATATCCTTCACCTCTACCCGGATTTCCATGTTTTCTCCCGCAGCTACACTTTGGAGCTGCGCCGGAGTCAGCACTGCTCTCACCACGGCAGCAGTATCTGATACTCCTGCCGTATACTCCTGTTCCTCACAGACAACCGTTACCGTGACTGTGCCATTTCCAAGTTCCAGGGCCGTACTTGTGTCTGCCATACCTTGCACATTTCCCGTTGGTACAGCTTCATCCGATGCGTCCACCCTGTCACCGGCTGTTATCTCCGATCCGTTTAAAGCATCCCCTATGTCCGGCTGTCCGGATATATCCGGGCTGTCCGCCGGTTTAGTTTCCGTCTGGTTCTCCGGTTTATTCTCCGTCTGGTTTTCCGGCTGATTCTCCGGCTGATTTTCCGATTTATTCTCCGGTTTGCTTTCCGTCTGGTTCTCCGGCTGGTTCTCCGGTTTGCTTTCCGGCTGGTTCTCCGGCTGATTTTCCGGTTTATTCTCTGGTTTGCTTTCCGGCTGGTTTCCCGGTTTATTTTCCGGTTTGCCTTCCGGTTTATTTTCCGGTTTGCTTCCCGGCTGATTCTCCGGTTTACTCTCCGGTTCCGGCTTCTTTATCGTCCGTTCAAAGCCACAGTCATTACAGATGGTATCCTTATCATCGTCATATACATGACTATGCTTTTCTTCCAATGCAGCACATCGGCTGCATACTCTCCAATGTCCGTCTGCATCGTATGCGTAATCCCCACTATAATGATGTCCCAACGCCGGTGTCACCGTCTGCGCCTTTATCACCACCCCACAGACACTGCAATGACTGCCTTGTGTTCGTCCTGTCTGCATACAGGTAGCTTCTTTTGCCGGATCTATGGTTTCTGTATGTCCTTTTGCCGGCAGTACCACATCCTGCGATGTGATTTCTGTCGTACAACTGCTGTCGGCATACCATCTTCCACAGTCACAGATATAATAGGCTTTGTTTCCCTTTGCAAGACAGGTCGGCTCTACTGCTTTCACCAGAACTGCGCTGTGAGTATGTATCCTTACCGTAATTTTCTTTTCTGCCAGGTTTCCGGCATTATCCACCGCTTTCACGGTAATGTCCGCACCGGCTGCCGGAAGCTTCTCTTCAGGTATGCGGAATTTGACCTCTGTTCTAATGCTTGTGGTAAAATCCTCCTGTACTACACACTCTGCGCTGTTTCCAATCTGGTAAGCCACCGAAGCCAGTCCTGCGGAAATAACATTCTCCCCGTCATCCTTTACCGTCACAACGACTGTCGGGGCTTTCTCATATTCTTCTGCCGGGCTTTCACTGCCATTGACC
>CAKRTZ010000045.1 GCA_934402515.1 uncultured Lachnospiraceae bacterium | reverse complement strand
CTGAAAACAGAAGTATTGGATAAGCAGTATTATGGAATCTATGCCAAGCCGGATGCTTTGGAATTTACCACCGAAGAGCAGGAGTTTCTCACAAAGGTTGCCTATGGAATATACGGGCAGTTGGATACGAATGGATACGCAAGTTTGGACTATACTGCGTGGCAGATTCAGGATGGAATAGGCGTAGAAGGGCTTTTATGGGATGTATATTATGGAACCGGGAAATACCTGGGGGTTATGGACTATTATGACTGTTACCAGATAAGTGCTTCGGAGGCGGAGACTATGCTGAAGGAGTTAATAGGAAGAGAGTATGACCTTGCATCGCTGTTGCCGGATAGTTCAGATTTTGGGAATGGGTCTTTAGGTATCTATTATACGAATGGCGATATTATTACTTATATGGGAGAAATAGGGTATGAAGCAGGTTCAAGTTTTGAAAATTTCTACGAAGAGGACGGAGAATGGAAATTTTGTGTGGCGGCTTACTCTTCTGATGAAGGGAGAATTGAACTGACATTGAGACCCATGCGAAACAGCTATGGTTGTCAGATAACAGGATGCCATATTGATAGTTATTATTAATAGTCTTGAAAAATTTAGCTACCCCATAGATTAACGCAAAATCTGACAAAAATCTGACAAAAAGAGAAAGATACACCTTGCACAGCCTTTGGGGATACGATACAATGAACAAAGGTATACGAAAAGTGGGGGCTATCCATGGAAATCGTGATTGAATTTCTGGAAAATGTGATGAAGAATATTGTCCAAGTGGCAATACTCTTCTTCGAATTTGTCGGGGTGCTTGTCATCATTTTATCCGGAATGAAAGGTGTTTATAATTATGTGCGCCGGGTGTCGGAGATGAAGATTGCCCTGGCCCAGGGGCTTGCAGTGGGGCTGGAATTTAAGCTGTGCAGTGAGATACTCAAGACAGTAATTGTCAGAGACTGGAAAGAAATCATTACCGTAGCCGGGATCATTGGACTTCGTGCAGCCCTGACATTCCTGATTCACTGGGAGATCAAGGAAGAGAAGAATCATTCATAAAAATAAAAAATACAGGCAGAGACTGATTTTAAAGGTAAAGTAAATCAGTCTCTGCCTTTTGTTACCTCAGGCCATCGGAACAATTCTCATGTTCTCTTGTGCCGTCATCGAAATAAGGAGCGCCCTGTGCCTTTGCATATAAGCCTATATCCAAAGGAGACAAATCACAGCAGTTACCCATCTTATGATTGTACGACAAAGTTAAGCTATGATATACTTCATACATGGGAAACCAGAGAGCCAGGCGGCTTACCCTCACTTATCGGAGGGGCTGACCCTCCAGACGAAAGAAAGGAGGGCGTTGCCAATGTATGTTACATACTCTGACTTAATTCAGATTGGAATATTCATTTGTGCCCTTGTTGGATTGTGCTGCACAATTTTCAGGGGAAAACGAAATTAGCCGCCATTACTGCGAATAATGACGGCTGACCTTATAAAAGGTTGATGCTATAGTGTTCGGGGTAAGCCGCTTCTCTGGCTTTCCCTCTTTCTACGCATAATATAACATATCTTATGAGCTGACGCAAGAAAAATTGTAAAACGGTTCAGCAAGAACTACTGTATTTGTGTGGCTCCAGCATTATCGAAGTGTTAGTAAAAAATACAAATTCCAGCCTGCAGAACCAGTCAAATCATAAGCCGTTGATTTACATAATTTTGAGCTGCAACCTATAAGCAGTGGTAAAAGATATGTTTTATAGGTAGAATTTCAGAGGCATGGCGCAACTTCAACCTATAGTACTTGTCAAAAACTTGTCCTTATGGGTGAAATCTACCGGAAAAAAGGACAATGGAGGTTCAAAAGCCTTTTTATAGACATATAAGAGCTGTTAAATGAACTTCCTTATAGGTAGCTCCTCAACTTACAAGGTGTTAAGGTACCTATAAGGGGCATAGAAAGCTGTGGTTTATGGGTTTGGCATCAATTTTAGGAAAGGTGATATTCCAATGACTGTCGATGCGAGAAACGTATTTTGATATCTACACTTTAATGCAAAAAAACACATTGATTCCCATGTAAAAAAGTTATATTGTACATCAAAACGCACGAAATAAAAATCAGAACATTTCGGCGGGGACTAACGCTGCGGAGGAAACAGAAAATGAGCAGCATATCCATCATTGGCGGGATGCCTGTTTTGGCTAAATGGCATTACCATGCGGAACTATTTGTTGATTCTGTTCGGTGTCCTTTTTGGAGTCGGACATCTTTAGGTTACCAGTAAAAACAAAGCCCAGCCGTAGGCCACCATTCGACACCGCAATTATTTTGTGCTATAGTAATACCGGCATATAGTTCAAACAGCAGTAACAGATAGATGGAAAGGAAATCTGCCATGAAATGGACGAAGTTTCGCATAAAAACAATAACAGATGCAGAGGATATTATTATCAGTACCCTCTATGATATTGGATTGGAAGGCGCACAGATTGAGGACAAGATCCCCCTCACTGCATGGGAAAAGGAGCAGATGTTTGTGGACATCCTGCCAGACGGACCCGCTGACGATGGCATTGCCTACCTGAGTTTCTTTGTGGAAGAGACAGAAGACGGTTCTCTGAAACTGGGAGATGAACTGGTTTCAGCCCGGGATATTTTAGACCGCGTGAATGCAGAACTGGAGAATTTGCGCCAGTTTATGGATATCGGCGAGGGCAGCGTGGTTGTAGACGAAACCGAGGACATTGACTGGATCAATAACTGGAAACAGTTTTTTCATCAGTTTTATATCGACGACCTCCTGGTCATTCCCTCCTGGGAAGAGGTAAAACCGGAGGATGCAGGCAAAAAGATTCTCCACATCGATCCCGGCACCGCTTTCGGCACGGGCATGCATGAGACGACCCAGCTTTGCATCCGCCAGATCAAAAAATATGTGACACCGGAGACGGAACTTTTGGATGTGGGAACCGGAAGTGGGATTCTCGCCATTCTGGCGATTATGTACGGTGCGAAACACTGTGTGGGAACCGACCTTGACCCCTGCGCTGTGGATGCAGTAAGAGAAAATATGGAGGCCAACGGCATCGATCCTGCGGCTTTCCAGATGATGATCGGCAATATTATCACGGATGAAGAAGTGCAGAAAAAAGTGGGCTTTGGCTGTTACGACATCGTGGTTGCCAATATCCTAGCAGATGTCCTGGTGCCTCTCACACCGGTCATTGTGAACCAGTTAAAACCCGGCGGTGTTTACATTACCTCCGGTATCATCAATGACAAAGAGCCCGTTGTGGTAGAGGCGGTGAAGAATGCCGGACTGGAGTTGGTGGAAGTGACTTACCAGGGCGAGTGGGTGAATGTCACAGCCCGGAAACCTTTATGAAAACCGACGAGGGTAAATCCAGAGCGCGGCTGATTACCCTGATTCTGCTCCTCCTCTGGATGGCAGTAATTTTCTGGTTTTCTGCCCAGGATGCCACCAAATCCGGCGGACTCAGCAGCAGTCTTTCGGAAAAACTGGCGTTCCTG
Source organism: uncultured Lachnospiraceae bacterium (assembly GCA_934402515.1). Lineage (GTDB taxonomy): Bacteria > Bacillota > Clostridia > Lachnospirales > Lachnospiraceae > UMGS2037. The sequence goes on along the minus strand of CAKRTZ010000045.1, from coordinate 14,537 downwards.
CAGAACCGGGTGTTGCACCTGGGCTGGACGAAACAGAAAATTATGGAAATCTCCATCTGGCTGGAAAAGCCCCTGCGGAAATGTGCCCATGCCTCGGAGTATGCGCTCCTAGGCATACTTTGCATGGCGCATCTCAATACCTACCGCATTTCGTCAACCCCGGAAACCGCCAAAGGATTCCATTGGAGAACTTCTCTTCCGCTGCGTATCCTGCTGGCAGAGATACTCTGTGTACTCTATGCAGCCACCGATGAATTCCATCAGCTTTTTGTGGAGGGACGCAGCGGGCAGGTGACGGATGTTTGCATTGACGGTGGAGGCGCTTTACTGGGCATTTTAATTATGACAGGGGTGTCAGTTCTGGAAGAACGACGCAGACAAAATAAAAATTTTCACGATAACTAAGTGGCTGCATTTTGCAGGAGTCACAAGTAGTGGAAAGGTATCGACAATACTATGTATCGATTTTTTGTAGACCCTTCCCAGATTCATGGCACGGACATCCGAATCACGGGAAGCGATGTAAACCATATACAGCATGTGCTGCGGATGAAACCCGGCGAGGAAATTGCAGTGAGCAACGGTATAGATGGCAAGGAATACCGCTGTGGCATCGAGGAATTTTTGGATGGAGAGGTGCGCTGTACTCTCCGCTTTATCAAAGAGGACGGTGTGGAACTGCCTTCTCATATTTATCTGTTCCAGGGATTGCCCAAAGCGGATAAAATGGAACTGATTGTCCAGAAATGTGTGGAGTTGGGCGTGTTTGAAATCATTCCGGTGGCCACGAAACGTGCCGTGGTGAAACTGGACGAAAAGAAAGCCAGATCCAAAACGGAGCGTTGGCAGGGCATTGCAGAGGCAGCGGCAAAACAGAGTAAACGAGGCATTATCCCACAGGTTACCATGCCGGTTCCTTTCGCAGAGGCAGTGAAACGGGCATCCTCCATGGATTTACGGCTGATCCCCTACGAGATGGCGGAGGATGGAATGGCGCTTACCAGGGAACTGATGGAGAGTGCTAGACCGGGAATGGATATTGCTGTGTTTATCGGGCCGGAGGGTGGTTTCGAGCAGGAAGAAATCAATCTGGCGCTGGAAAATGATATCCGTCCCATCACTTTAGGCAAGCGGATTCTGCGGACAGAGACTGCGGGACTTACCGTGCTTTCCTGGCTGATGTATCAGCTGGAGGACTGACACCTGCGGAGAATTTCTGCATATACTATCCATAGATTGAGAAGAAATACGATCTGCCCGGCAGTAAAGCACTTGCTGTTTTGCCGGGTAAAAATGATTCGGGAAAAGGAGAACGGACATGGAAATCTATCTGGACAATTCCGCCACCACGAGATGCTTTCCGGAAGTGGCAGACCTGATACATCAGATTTTGTGCGAGGATTACGGAAATCCTTCCAGCATGCATCATAAGGGCGTGGAGGCAGAAAGCTATGTGCGTGACGCCAAAGAAACACTGGCAAAAATCCTGAAAGTAAATGAAAAGGAAATTTTGTTTACCTCTGGGGGAACAGAATCGGACAATATCGCCATTATGGGTGTGGCTATGGCAAATCACCGGGCAGGGCGCCACATGATTACCACGAGAGTGGAGCATCCCGCCATTTTGCAGACCATGAAATATATGGAAAGCCAGGATTTTGAAGTGACTTACCTGGATGTGGACGAGAAAGGCCGTATCAGCTTGGAACAGCTGGAACAGGCAATCCGCCCGGATACCATTCTGGTGTCCATCATGCACACCAACAACGAAATCGGAACCCTGCAGCCCATTGCCCAGGCAGGGGCGTTAATTAAACGGTGCAATCCCAACACCCTGTTCCATGTGGACGCGGTGCAGGGCTTTGGAAAAGCCAGAATTTATCCCAGAAAAATGAAAATTGACCTGATGTCTGTCAGTGCCCACAAGATCCACGGGCCCAAAGGCGTAGGTTTTTTGTATATCGGAGAAAAGGTAAAAATCAAACCCATCATGTACGGTGGTGGCCAGCAGGAGGGCATGCGCTCCGGCACAGAAAATGTTCCCGGCTATGCGGGTATGGCAAAGGCGGCACAGATGCTCTATGAGCAGCTGGAGGCAGAAACCGATTACCTCTACGACCTGCGCCAGTATTTCATTGAGCAGGTGGAAAAAATTGACGGTGCTTTTGTCAACGGCGCACCGGGGAGAGAGGGAGCGCCCCATATCGTCAGCGTCACCATTCCCGGCGTGCGGGCACAGGTGCTGTTAAACGAACTGAGTGCAAAATACCATATCTGTGTATCTGCGGGAAGTGCCTGCTCCACCCATAAGCCTCAGCCCTCAGCCACGCTTCTGGCAATCGGACTGGACAAAGAACAGGCAGTGGAGACACTGCGTTTCAGTTTTTCCGTATTCACCACCCGGCAGGAAATTGACACATGTCTGGATGCGTTGTATAGTATAGTACCTGAGCAGAGAAAAGCGAGACACTATTAACCAATAGAATGGAGATAAAATACAATGTTCACATCTTTTTTGATAAAGTACGGAGAGATTGGCGTCAAGGGAAAAAACCGCTATCTCTTCGAGGAGGCACTGTGCCAGCAGATTAAATACGCACTGAAACGCTGTGATGGGGAATTCAAACTTTCCCGCACACCCGGACGTGTTTTTGTGGATGCCCTGTCGGATTTTGACTACGACGAAGTGATTGAGAATTTACAGGCAGTTTTTGGCATTACCGGCATCTGCCCGGTGGTACGCTTAGAGGATGAAGGCTTTGAAAAACTTGCTGAGGAAGTGGTTCACTATATGGATACCGTTTATCCCGACAAACATATCACCTTCAAGGTGGCAGCCCGCCGCTCCCGCAAAAATTACCCTAAGAATTCCATGGAATTGAACGAGGATTTGGGAGAGGTACTTCTCGACCATTTCCCGGAACTGAAAGTGGATGTACACAAACCACAGGTAACTCTTACCGTGGAAATCCGGGAGAAGATTTACCTGTATTCCGAAATTATTCCCGGCCCCGGCGGCATGCCTGTGGGAACCGCAGGAAAAGCCATGGTGCTGCTCTCCGGCGGTATTGATTCCCCGGTAGCTGCCTATATGATTGCCAAACGTGGCGTCAAAGTGGATGCGGTTTATTTCCATGCACCGCCCTATACCAGTGAGCGTGCAAAACAGAAAGTCATTGATCTGGCAAAGAAGGTGGCAAAATACACCGGCCCCATTTATCTCCATGTGATCAACTTCACGGATGTGCAGATGCATATCTATGAGAATTGCCCCCATGAAGAACTGACCATCATTATGCGTCGTTACATGATGCGGATTGCAGAGCATATAGCCAAGGAAACCGACTGCTTAGGCTTAGTAACCGGTGAGAGCATCGGTCAGGTGGCCTCCCAGACCATGCAGAGTTTAAACTGCACCAACGATGTGTGTGACCTGCCGGTTTACCGTCCCCTCATTGCCTTTGATAAAGAGGACATTGTGGCAATTTCCAAAAAGATTGACACTTATGAAACCTCCATTCTGCCCTTCGAGGATTGCTGTACCATTTTCGTGGCAAAGCATCCTGTGACCAAACCCAATCTGGAAGTCATCCGCCGTCATGAAGCAGCAGCCAAGGAAAAGCTGGATGAACTGATGCAGATCGCCCTGGATCATGACGAACTGATTATTGTTAAATCAGAGTCTTAATTTTTGCTTTTAGCGGAATAAAAAAACCGAGCAGGTAATACCTGCTCGGCAAAATTTTCTTTTTGAAGAGGACCGCCTCGGCGGTCATGTACACGATGACGAATCTTAGATCATGTAAGGCTTTAATACAGCCAGAACTTCGTCAACGTTTCCCTCAGCATGTACGTTTAAGTCGATGGGTTTGGACAGGTCTAAGCTGAAGATTCCCATGATAGACTTAGCGTCAATGACATATCTACCGGAAACTAAATCGAAATCGTAATCGAATTTGGTGATATCATTTACGAAAGATTTTACCTTGTCGATAGAATTTAAAGAGATCTGTACAGTTTTCATTGAAATTACCTCCTTTTTGATACCTTCTGCATCTATAGTAAGGGTTCGGGAAATAAAAGTCAATGATAAAACAACACAAAAAAAATGGTGAATTGTATGAAAAGTGTAGCATTCCATAATTTAGGGTGCAAAGTTAATGCCTATGAAATAGAAGTTATGCAACAAATGTTACAAGAAAAAGGCTATCAGGTTGTACCATTTGATACGAAAGCAGACATTTATATTATCAACACCTGCACGGTGACAAATATAGCGGATCGGAAAAGCCGTCAGATGCTTCACCGGGTAAAGAAATTGAATCCGGATTCCATTGTGGTGGCGGTGGGCTGCTATGTGCAGACTGACAGTGAAACTGTGGAAAAGGACCTGGCGGTGGACATCGCTGTGGGTAATAACCGAAAAACCCAGCTGCCGGAAATTTTGGAGGATTATCTGCGCCGCCATGAGGCAGAACACCAGGAAAAAGACCAGCCGGAAGGGCATCAGGCAGACATGAACATTCTGGACATTAATCATACCGATGTCTATGAGGTCATGCAGCTTACCCAGACAGCGGAGCATACCCGGGCTTATATTAAGGTGCAGGACGGGTGCAACCAGTTCTGTACATACTGCATTATCCCCTTTGCCAGAGGAAGAGTGCGAAGCCGAAGCGTGGAGGATGTCTGCAAAGAAGTGCGGGCACTGGCAGATAAGGGGTACCGGGAAATTGTGGTTACCGGGATTCATCTGAGTTCTTACGGCCTGGATTTTGATGGGGTCTCCTACGAGTTTGCTGCAAAAGAATGGAACACTTCACATTTGCTGGAACTTTTGCAGGCAATCCATGAAATCCCTGGTGTGGAGCGAATCCGCCTGGGATCTCTGGAACCAAGAATTATCACGGAAGAGTTTGCAGATGCCCTGGTTTCCATGGAGAAAATCTGCCCTCATTTCCATCTGTCCCTGCAAAGCGGATGTGATTCCGTACTGCAGCGGATGAATAGACACTATTCTGCAGGGGAATACTTGGAAAAGGTAGAACTGCTTCGACACAAATTTGAGCATCCCGCCATCACTACGGATGTAATCGTGGGATTTCCGGGAGAAACGGCGGAAGAATTTGAGATTACCCGCAATTTTCTGGAACAGATCCGCCTCTTTGAGATGCATATTTTCAAATATTCCCGGAGAAAGGGGACGAAAGCGGCAGATATGCCGGGGCAGCTGACAGAGCATGAGAAAGCGGCCCGCAGCGAGGTGCTGCTGGAGATGGAAACAAGACAGTCCAAGGATTTCCGCAGCTTTTACCTGGGAAAAGAGGTGGAGGTGCTTCTGGAGGAAGAAAAGGAAATCGACGGACAGCGTTACCAGATCGGCCACACGAAGGAGTATGTGAAGGTGGCCGTGCCTGCAGACGGTATAGACCGAAGCAATCAGATCTGGCGTGGAGTGCCGGAAGGATTCCTCACCAACGAAATCATAATCGCCCATTGAATTTTGCGAAAAGATGGGTTACACTAAAGAAGATTATAGTTACAATATTTGTAAGGGCGTGACAAGATGCAGGACTTAGGAAACACACAATATTTCAGAGTACAGACAGAACCGGAGACCGGCGTAAAGGTGGTTCTTTCCACCGTATATGAAGCACTGACTGAGAAGGGCTACAATCCGGTTAACCAGATCGTCGGCTATATTATGTCCGGTGATCCCACTTATATTACCAGTCATAAGAATGCCCGCAGCCTCATCATGAAAGTAGAACGGGACGAGCTGGTGGAAGAACTTCTTACGGAGTACATCAAGACAAAGAATTGGGAGTAATAGACCCTATGCGCATTATGGGTTTGGATTTTGGCTCTAAAACCGTGGGAGTGGCGGTAAGCGATCCGCTGTTTATCACGGCACAGGGCGTGGAAATCATTCGGAGAAAAGAAGAAAATAAACTGCGCCAGACTCTGGCCCGGATCGAAGAATTGATCGGGGAATACGAGGTTGGCGAGATTGTGTTGGGGTTACCCAAAAACATGAACGACACACTGGGAGTCCGTGCAGAGCTTTCCCTGGAATTCAAGGAGAAGCTGGAGCGGCGTACCGGCCTGCCGGTTACCATGTGGGACGAGCGTCTTACCACCGTGGCAGCGGACCGCACCATGATGGAGGCAGGCATTCGCAGGGAACATCGCAAAGACTATGTGGATCAGATCGCAGCTTCCCTGATTTTGCAGGGATATCTGGATTATCGTGCCAATCAGGTGAAACAGACAGAGACGAATTAGGAGATTATTTTGGCAAATCAGTTAGAGAAGATTACGTTTATCCCGGAGGGGGAAGAAACTCCGGTGGAATTTTATGTTCTGGAGCAGACGAAATTAGGCGGCGTTACCTATATCCTGGTAACGGATACCCAGGAGGGCGACGGAGAAGCCCTGATTTTAAAAGATCTTTCAACAGAGGAAGATGCAGAAGCACTGTATGAGATCGTGTCAGAGGACGACGAGCTGCAGGCAGTTGCCGCTGTTTTTGAGAATCTGTTAGATGATATAGAACTGAACTAATACATATTTTTGAAAGGAAACGAGAGGTAATTTATTTGAAGAAAAAAACAGAGACCAGTGCTGCCTCAAGGCTTAAAATTATACCCTTGGGCGGACTGGAACAAATCGGTATGAACATTACTGCCTTCGAGTACGAGGACAGTATTATTGTGGTGGACTGCGGTCTGGCATTCCCCGATGATGATATGCTGGGAATTGACCTTTGCATCCCGGATATCACCTATCTGATGGACAATATGGACAAGGTGAAGGGTCTGATGATCACCCACGGACACGAAGATCACATCGGAGCGATCCCTTATGTCCTGAAGCAGTTAAATATGCCCATTTATGCCACACGGCTGACCATGGGAATCATTGAAAATAAACTGAAAGAGCATAATCTCATGCGGGGCACCAAGCGGAAAGTGGTGAAGTTTGGCCAGTCCATCAATCTGGGACAGTTCCGCGTGGAATTCATTAAAACCAATCACAGTATTGTGGATGCGGCAGCACTGGCGATCTATTCTCCTGCAGGAACCGTCATTCACACCGGCGACTTCAAGGTGGACTACACCCCGGTATTTGGCGATGCCATCGATTTACAGCGCTTTGCGGAAATCGGAAGAAAAGGTGTTCTGGCGCTGATGTGCGACTCCACCAATGCAGAGCGTCCCGGCTTTACCCAGTCCGAGCGCACCGTGGGCAAAACCTTTGATACCCTGTTCCAGGAGCATAAGAATACCCGCCTGATCATTGCAACCTTTGCGTCCAACGTGGATCGTGTGCAGCAGATTATTAACACTGCCTATAAATTCGGACGAAAAGTTGTGGTGGAAGGCCGCAGCATGGTAAATATTGTGGAGACTGCCACCAGTCTGGGGTGCATCAGTATTCCGGAAAATACGCTGATTGATATTGAACAGCTGAAAAACTACACCGATGAGCAGACCGTTATCATCACCACCGGAAGCCAGGGGGAAAGCATGGCTGCCCTCAGCCGCATGGCAGGGGATATGCACAAAAAAATTTCCATCGGCCCCGGGGATACCGTTATTTTCTCCTCCAACCCGATTCCGGGCAACGAGAAGGCGGTTACCAATGTCATCAATGAATTGTTACAGAAGGGTGCAGATGTCATTTTCCAGGATGTCCATGTGTCCGGACATGCCTGCCAGGAAGAAATCAAACTCATTTATACTTTAGTACAGCCGAAATATGCCATTCCTATCCATGGTGAGTTTAAGCACCGCAAGGCACAGGCGAATATCGCGAAACAGCTGGGAATTCCCAAGGAAAACATCCTGATGATCCAGTCCGGTGATGTACTGGAACTGGATGAAGAACATGCAGAAGTTACCGGACAGGTACAAAACGGCGTGATCCTTGTAGACGGACTGGGTGTAGGCGACGTAGGAAATGTGGTATTACGGGATCGTCAGCATCTGGCAGAAGACGGCATTATGATCGTAGTTATGGCACTGGATCAGTATACCGGAGCTTTGGCGTCCGGACCGGACATTGTATCCCGTGGTTTCGTCTATGTAAAAGAATCTGATGAGCTGATGGAAAATATGCGTGTCGTAGTCAACGATGCAGTAGACAACTGCCTGAACCGCGGCATTACCGACTGGGGAAAACTCAAAGGCACCATTAAGGATTCCCTGAGTGACTATATCTGGAAAAAGACAAAACGCCGTCCTATGATTCTGCCCATCATTATGGAAGTCTAGGGACACAGTCTTTGGAGGAATTTAAAGATGGAAAAGATAGATGCCCAGGTGGAAGCCCTGGCGCAGTGTATCAAGGATTCACAGATTTACCGCAATTATCGCATACAGGTGGAAAAAATTGAGAAACAGCCGGGGCTGTTAGACCAGATCAATGAATTCCGCAGGAAAAATTTTGAACTGCAGTCTGTGGAGCCCAGTGAAAATATGCTGGACAAAATAGATGCCTTTAATAAAGAATACGAAAGTTTTCGCGAGTCTCCGCTGGTTTCTGATTTTCTTCAGGCAGAACTGGATTTATGCCGTCTCATGCAGAGGATACAGGTGCGGCTCACGGAGGCAATTGATTTTATATCACCGCAATAGCTATAACGCATAGGCAGTGACCATGGAGGAAAACATTGAAAACAAATCAGGTTTTTGCAACAGTGTTCAGCATTGTATTAAAAGTAATTATCATCGTAGTGGCGATTCTGCTTATCTATAAAGGAGCAACCACTGCCTATGATTATGGCTACCGGCTCTTTACGGAGCCGGCGGTTTCCCAGGGAACCGGACGGGAAGTTACCGTGTCCATCACTAGCGGCAAGAGTGCAAAGGAAGTGGGACAACTGCTGGAATCCAAGGGATTGATCCGGGATGCAAAGCTTTTTGTCCTGCAGGAACTGATTTCTGACTACCACGGCAAGATTCAGCCGGGTATCTACACACTGAGTTCCTCCATGACTGTTGATGAAATGCTGGCGATCATGGCAGCAGCGGCTGAGACGGAGGAAAGCCAGGAAACGGATGAAACCCTTCCGACAGTCCCGGCCCAGGAAACGGCGGAGGAGCCTGTACAGGAAGCCGAAGGAGAAGCAGACAGTGTTGAGGAATAACAATGATCGTAGATGAGAGAATGACCACCTTTATCAATTCCCTGGATGCGGGGAATACGCCGTTTTTAAATCAGATCGAAGAGGAAGCCATCAAGACCAATGTGCCGATTATCCGCACAGATATGCAGAGCTTTATGAAGTTTTTGCTGGCGGCAAGCCAGCCCATGCAGATTCTGGAAGTGGGAGCTGCCATTGGTTTTTCTGCGTTGCTGATGAGTACCTATGCACCGGAAGGGTGCCATATTACCACCATAGAGAATTATGAGAAACGAATTCCCATTGCCAGGGAAAATATTGCCCGGGCGGGGAAGGAAAAGGAAATTACCCTGCTGGAGGGAGATGCCCAGGAGATTCTCCCCACGCTGAACGAAAGTTATGACCTGATCTTTATGGATGCGGCGAAGGGACAATATCTCGCCTTTTTACCGGAGGTGCTCCGGCTGTTAAAGCCCGGAGGACTGCTGGTGTCCGATAATGTACTGCAGGATGGGGATATCATTGAGTCCCGCTATGCAGTGATCAGAAGAAACCGCACCATTCACAGCAGGATGAGGGATTATCTGTATGAACTGAAACATCACCCGGAACTGACTACGGCGATTTTGCCTGTGGGGGACGGTGTGGCAGTCTGCACAAAGCGAAGCCTTCCTGGGTAAGCGGCCTTGTGCAGGGAAAACGGTCCACAGGAAAAAGAAAGGTGAAATCATGAGAAAGAAACCGGAATTACTGATCCCGGCCAGCAGCCTGGAAGTATTAAAAACTGCGGTGATGTTCGGCGCAGATGCTGTTTATATCGGCGGAGAGGCCTACGGGCTTCGGGCTAAAGCGAAGAACTTTTCCATGGAGGACATGAGAGAAGGCATTGCCTTTGCCCATGAACATGGGGTGCGTGTCCATGTCACCGCCAATATTCTGGCTCATAATGATGATCTGCCCGGAGCGAGACATTATTTTGAAGAATTGAAGGAATTGAAGCCTGACGCCCTGATCGTGGCAGATCCCGGTATGTTTACCCTGGCAAGGGAAATCTGCCCGGAGACTGATATTCACGTGTCCACCCAGGCGAATAATACCAACTATATGACCTATCAGTTCTGGCGGGAACAGGGAGCCAAAAGAGTGGTTGCGGCCAGAGAACTTTCCCTGCGGGAGATTAAGGAAATCAAGGAGCGCATCCCGGAGGATCTGGAGGTGGAGTGCTTTATCCACGGCGCCATGTGCATTTCCTATTCCGGGCGGTGTCTGCTCAGCAATTACTTCACAGGGCGGGATGCCAATCAGGGTGCCTGTACTCATCCCTGCCGCTGGAAATATGCGGTGATGGAGGAAAGCCGCCCCGGAGAGTACCTTCCCATTGAAGAGAATGAGCGGGGAACCTTTATCTTCAATTCCAAGGATCTCTGTATGATCGAACATATTCCGGAGATGGTGGAGGCTGGAATTGACAGCTTTAAGATCGAAGGCCGGATGAAAACCGCCCTGTACGTGGCAACGGTGGCGCGCACCTACCGGAAGGCGATTGACGATTATTTTGAGTCCCACCAGAAATATCTGGAAAACATGGACTGGTACAAAGCGGAAATCAGCAAGTGCACCTATCGCCAGTTTACCACCGGATTTTATTTCGGAAAACCAACCGACGAGGCGCAGATTTACGATAATAATACTTATGTAAACGAGTTTATTTATTTAGGTATTGTGGAAGAGGTGGATGCTGACGGTGCTGCCCACATTACCCAGCGGAATAAATTCTGTGTGGGCGATCACATTGAGATTATGAAACCTGACGGAAGCAATGTGAAGGTGGAAGTATTGGGCATGAAGACCGATGATGGGGAGAGCGTGGAGAGCGCACCTCACCCTCAGCAGAGTCTTCATGTGCAACTTACCCAGAAACCTTCCCCCTTTGATTTGCTTCGTGTCGAAAATACACATTGACCGTTCTCCATATCATACTGTACAATATGGATAGTTTTGGAACGGTTTCCCTGTGATATTTTGAAAAAATCACAAAAATGCATATAGGGTCTTGCTTTTTTGCGAAAAGTAGTTTATTTTAGTCACAGAACAAAGATGTTCCAGATCACCTGGAGCATCTTTTTTTTGTTTCAGAGGAGAATTCGCCAAGAAGGATTCTATCCTCATCATGCGGGAACCCCATAAAACTAAGACGAAAGGAAGAGTTGGAAAATGAGTAACGTGGAAGCAATTTTTGGTCAGAACGTATTCACACTCAGCACGATGCAGGAGCGTCTGCCGAAGAATGCGTACAAAGAAGTGAGAAAGGTCATGGATCAGGGCGGCGAGCTTTCCATGGCAACTGCAAATGTCGTAGCAAAAGCGATGAAGGATTGGGCAGAGGAAAAGGGAGCAACCCATTATACTCATTGGTTCCAGCCTTTGACAGGCATCACGGCAGAGAAGCATGATGCATTTGTATCCCATCCCGATGTGGATGGAAAAATGCTTACCGAGTTTTCCGGTAAGGAGTTAATCAAGGGTGAGCCGGATGCATCCTCTTTCCCCTCCGGCGGACTTCGTGCAACCTTTGAGGCAAGAGGCTATACCGCATGGGATATCACCTCTCCTGCATTTATTAAAGAGTCCGGCTGCGGCAAGATTCTTTGCATTCCCACCGCGTTCTGCTCTTATACCGGTGAGGCACTGGATAAAAAGACCCCTTTACTTCGTTCCATGGAGGCATTAAGCGAGCAGGCACTGCGTATTGTCCACTTGTTTGGCAATACCACCGCAACCAAGGTTGTAGCTTCTGTAGGACCGGAGCAGGAATATTTCCTGGTTGATAAGAAAAATTATGAGAAACGTGAAGATTTGATTTATGCCGGCAGAACCCTGTTCGGTGCTCCCGCTCCCAAAGGACAGGAGATGGAGGATCATTACTTCGGCGTTATCAAAGAGCGCGTGGGCGCATACATGAAAGATTTAAATGAGGAGCTGTGGAAACTGGGTGTAACTGCAAAAACCCAGCACAACGAGGTTGCACCTGCGCAGCATGAGCTGGCGCCCATTTATGAGACTGCAAACGTTGCCGTAGATCACAACCAGCTGGTTATGGAGGCAATGAAGCGTGTGGCATACCGCCATGACCTGGCATGCCTGTTACATGAGAAACCCTATGCAGGTGTGAACGGTTCCGGTAAACATAACAACTGGTCCATCACCACCGATGATGGCATGAACCTGTTGGAACCCGGTGATACCCCCAATGAAAACATCCAGTTCCTCTTCGTACTGGCTTGCATCCTGAAGGCTGTTGACACGCATGCGGATCTGCTCCGCCAGTCTGCTTCCGATGTTGGTAACGACCACAGACTTGGAGCTAACGAGGCACCCCCGGCAATCATTTCCGTATTCCTGGGCGAGCAGCTTGAAGATGTGGTAACACAGTTAATTGAGACCGGTATCGCTGATCATGCAAAAGAAGGCGGAAAATTACAGACTGGTGTATCGACTCTTCCTGATTTGGATAAAGATGCTACCGACCGTAACCGTACCTCACCTTTTGCTTTCACCGGCAATAAATTTGAGTTCCGTATGGTTGGTTCCGCTGACTCCATCGCCAGCCCCAACACTACCTTAAATGCCATTGTTGCAGAGGCTTTCTGTGAGGCTGCGGATATTCTGGAAAAAGCAGATGACTTCGATGTAGCGGTACATGACCTGATTAAACAGTATCTGACTGAGCATCAGAGAATTATCTTCAACGGCAATGGCTACTCTGATGAATGGGTTGCGGAAGCGGAGAGACGCGGTCTGCCCAACATCAAATCCATGATTGAGGCAGCAAGCACTCTGACCACTCCCAAGGCAGTAGCATTATTTGAGAAATTCCATATCTTCACCAAGACCGAACTGGAGTCCCGTGAGGAAATCATTTATGAAACCTATGCGAAGACCATCAATATTGAGGCTCTGACCATGATTGATATGGCAGGCAAGCAGATTGTTCCTGCTGTAGTGAAATACAGCAAGAGCCTGGCTGATACCGTCAATGCGGTAAAGGCAGCAGGTGTGGATGCATCCGTTCAGGTAGAACTGTTAAAAGAAGTATCTGAGAAACTGACCAAAATGCAGAGCGCTCTGGAGGCATTGAAGAAAGCAGAGAAGGAAGCTGCTGCAATCGAGGATGCAAAACAGCAGGCATTCTTCTACAAGGACACCGTAAAGGAAACCATGGCACAGCTTCGTCAGCCTGCTGATGAACTGGAGATGATCGTAGACAAAGAGATGTGGCCGTTCCCTACCTACGGAGAACTGATGTTTGAGGTTTAGAAATTATCAAAATTTGTTCCTTCTTTTCATGTTTGTTTTATATAGGAAGCAGGGTCCGTATAGGACCCTGCTTTCGATTTTCCGGGAGGAAAATTCATCACAAATCAACTTTTTTACATATTTTTTGAAAAATTTAAAAAAAAGACTTGCCAAATGAATCGATATCACGTATAATCAATATCTGTTGAAGGGCTATCGCCAAACGGTAAGGCAACGGACTCTGACTCCGTCATTTCCAGGTTCGAATCCTGGTAGCCCTGCGAATAAAAGACTCGGAAAGAAGTTTCCGAGTCTTTTTGTTTATGAGCAGGGCTATGCCCGTTCCCGTTTTTATGTTAAGATAGAAAAGAATAAGAAAGGGAGAGATTTGAATGTATACCTTTGACAGCAGGATCAGATATAGCGAATGTGACAGCGAAGGATTCCTCACCATGGAATCCCTGTTGGACTATTTTCAGGATTGCACCACGTTCCATTCAGAAGATCTGGGAGTGGGAACAGGTTATCTTAAGGAAAATCATAAAGCCTGGGTTTTGAATAACTGGCAGATTATCATGGACAAGCCTCCAAAGATCGGAGATCAGGTCAGAGTGGGAACCTTTGCCTATGAGATGAAGGGTTTCCTGGGTTATCGTAATTTTGTACTGGAGACCCCGGACGGAACGAGACTGGCCTATGCCAATTCCCTGTGGACCTATCTGGATACGGATCAGATGCGCCCCGCCAGAGTGCCGGAGGAGATGATTGCTCTTTACGGTCTGGAACCGAAGCTGGAGATGGAATATGCTCCCCGTAAAATTGCGGCTCCCAAAGAGGGAGAAACGGGGGAAGAAATCCTGATTCACCCCTATCACTTAGACACCAATCACCATGTCAATAACGGTCAGTATATCCGCATGGCAGCAGCATTTCTCCCTGATGACTTTTCTGTACATGAACTGCGGGCAGAATTTAAAAAGGCGGCACTATTGGGAGATGTGATTTGTCCTCTGGCAGCACGGGAACCGGGACAGGTGACGGTGGCCTTGAATGACAGACAAGGCAATTCCTATTGCATTATACAGTTTCTATAACGATGGAATCGTTATCAAAA
>CAKRTZ010000044.1 GCA_934402515.1 uncultured Lachnospiraceae bacterium | reverse complement strand
ACCGGCAGCATCAATGATGTGTATGAGGTCGGATGTAAATTGCAGCAGAAGCGGGTGGAATGCGCAATCATGATAAAAGCGGCACTTGCCGATTTAAATGAAGGAGAGTAAGGAAATGAAGAAGAGTAGAGCAGTTGTCTATCTGCTGTTGATTCTCGCTCTGACAGCAGGCTTATGCTATACCGCAGTGTACGGTCTGGGTTCGGACAAGTCCGGATCTGCAGCAAGCATTAAGCAGGGTCTTGATCTGGCAGGCGGTGTCAGCATCACTTACCAGGTAGTCGGCGACGAAGATCCCAGTGCAGAGGATATGAGCGACACCATCTACAAACTGCAGAAACGTGTAGAAAATTACAGTTCTGAGGCACAGGTTTATCAGGAGGGTTCCGATCGTATCAATATCGAGATCCCCGGTGTAGATGATGCCAATGCCATTCTGGAAGAACTTGGTAAACCCGGTTCCCTGTTATTCATGGCTTCAGACGGAACCGAGGTGCTGACCGGTTCTGATATTGTATCTGCCCGTGCAGGCACCCAGAAGGACGACATGGGAAATTCCCAGTATGTGGTACAGCTTACCTTAAATGAGGAAGGCACCAAGAAGTTTTCGGATGCCACCACGAAGGCAGCTCCCACCCATGACCAGATTTACATTATTTATGATGGTTCCATCATCAGCGCACCTTCCGTACAGAATGCAATCACCGACGGAAGTGCAGTCATCACCGGACAGCGTTCCTATGAGGAGGCTGAGGAACTGGCATCCACCATCCGTATCGGTGGGTTGAAGCTGGAACTGGAAGAGATGCGTTCCAACGTGGTTGGTGCCCAGCTTGGACAGAGCGCTATCCAGAGCAGCTTAAAGGCCGGCGCAGTTGGTTTTGCACTGATTGTAATTTTTATGATTGCTGTTTATTATTTCATGGGTCTGACAGCGTCCGTTGCCCTGGTTATCTACACCACACTGGACATTATGCTGTTAAGTGCCTTTGATGTGACACTGACCTTACCCGGTATCGCAGGTTTTATCCTGTCCATCGGTATGGCAGTGGATGCAAATGTCATTATCTTCGCCCGTATCCGTGAGGAACTGGCAAAAGGTAAAGTAGTAAAAACCGCGGTACAGGACGGTTTCGGCAAAGCCTTTTCCGCTATCCTGGATGGTAACGTAACCACCCTGATTGCAGCAGCTGTGCTGGGTATCATGGGCTCCGGTTCCATTCGTGGTTTCGCACTGACACTGGCAATCGGTATTCTGGTTTCCATGTTCACTGCATTGGTTATCACCAAATGGATTTTAAACTGCTGTGTGGTACTGGGTGTGGAGAACCCCAAGGTCTACGGTATCGGTAAAGAGAGAAAGACCATTAACTTTTTGGGTAAGAGAAACATTTTCTTTATCTTGTCTGCCGTTGTGATTATCGGTGGATTTGTAGTGATGGGTGTCAACAAGGCAACCACCGGCGATGCGTTAAACTACAGCCTGGAATTCAAGGGCGGTACCTCCACCACCGTAGCATTTAATGAAGAAATGAGTCTGGAGGATATTGAAGCAAATGTCGTTCCCATTTTTGAGGGAGTAGTGAACGGCAGTGTTCAGACCCAGAAGGTAGCAGGAAGCAATGAGGTAATCTTTAAGACCTCTACCCTGGATTTAGACCAGAGAACAGAGATCAGCGATGCCTTAGTTGAGAAGTTCGGTATTGAAGAGTCTGCAATCACTGCAGAATCCATCAGCTCCACCATCTCCTCTGAGGTGCGTCAGGATGCGGTTGTAGCCGTTGGCATTGCAACAATCTGTATGTTAATTTATATCTGGTTACGATTCAAGGATATTCGTTTCGGTGCAAGCTCTGTTATCGCACTGTTACATGATGTACTGGTAGTATTGGCTGTTTATGCTGTATTGAAGGTACCGGTAGGATCCACCTTTATCGCATGTATGCTGACCATTGTCGGTTACTCCATCAATGCCACCATCGTTATCTTTGACCGTATCCGTGAGAATAAGGCACAGATGAGACGAGGTGAAAGCCTGGAGGATATGGTAAATGCAAGTATCAGCCAGACACTGTCCAGAAGTATTTTCACTTCTTTAACCACCTTCATTATGGTAGCCTGCCTGTATGTGTTTGGTGTATCCTCAATCAAGGAGTTTGCACTGCCTCTGATGGCCGGTATCGTGAGTGGTACTTATTCTTCCGTATGCTTAACCGGTGCAATGTGGTATGTATTCCGTACCAGGCTGGGTGAGAAGAAGAATAAAAAAGCGAAAGTCGAGAAGAAAGTGCAGGCATAAATAAAGAGCGTTACGGATGCGCTTTTATATGAAACCATGGCGGGTCATCCTGCCATGGTTTTTTACATCATAGGAAATTTCTTCCTATGATGTAGGAACGCTCTGCAAAGGAAAGAACACGATGAAAAAATGGTTTTTATATCAGAAAAAAGCAGATTTTAATGGAATCGGGGCACACTACGGCATCAGCCCTATTCTGGCGCGGATTCTGTGTAACCGGGATGTACAGACAGAGGAACAGCTTCATATGTACCTGGAGGGTACTTTGGAAGACTGCCATGACCCGGCTCTGTTACCGGACATCCGGAAAGCGGGGGAACTTCTAAAGGAGAAGATTGCCGCGGGGAAAGCCATCAGGGTTATCGGTGATTACGATGTGGACGGTATCTGTTCCACTTACATACTGGTGGAGACGCTGCGGCGTATGGGAGCAAAAGTGGATGCCGCCATTCCCCACCGTATCAAGGACGGCTATGGCCTCAATGACAATCTCATCGAAGAGGCCCATGCCGATGACATTGACACAATCCTCACCTGCGACAACGGGATTGCCGCCATATCCCAGGTGGAACTGGCGAAGAATCTGGGAATGACAGTGATTGTCACCGATCACCACGAAGTCCCCTTCACAGAACAGGAGGATGGCACCCGTTTTTATAAAATGCCCCCGGCAGACGCGGTGGTAGACCCGAAACGGGAGGATAACCGCTATCCATTTCCGGGAATCTGCGGAGCAGTGGTCGCCTGGAAACTGGTGCAGCTGTTGTGTCCGGAGGATTCGATTTTTCTCAGGGAAGAACTATTACAGGTGGCGGCACTGGCCACGGTATGTGATGTGATGGAATTAAAGGATGAGAACCGCATCATTGTGGGAGAGGGCTTAAAACAGATGAACACCGCGCCCATTCCCGGATTGCGGGCACTGGTGGAGGCGGCAGGACTACAGGAGAAAAAGCTGTCTGCCTATCACCTGGGCTTTGTCATCGGTCCATGCTTAAATGCCACGGGACGTCTGGACACGGCGGGAAGAGCCCTGGAACTGCTGCGGGCAAAGGACAGAGCAACGGCAGCTTCCATTGCCCAGGAACTGCGGGACTTAAATGAAAGCCGGAAGGAAATGACGAAGGAAGGGGTAGAGGAAGCGGTAGAACTGGCCGAGAAACAGTTGGAAAAAACAGGAAAACTGGATTCCGTACTGGTAATCTATCTGCCGGAACTCCACGAAAGCCTGGCAGGAATCGTGGCAGGACGCATCCGGGAGAAATATACCCGCCCGGTGTTTATCCTCACGGACGGACAGGAGGAAGTGAAGGGTTCGGGACGATCCATTGCCGGTTATGATATGTATGGGGAAATGACCCGGTGTGGGGACTTGTTTTTAAAGTACGGTGGACATAAAATGGCGGCAGGACTGTCCATCTCCAGAGAAAAGGTGGAGGAATTCCGGGAGCGGATGAACCGGAACTGTCCGCTGACGGAGGCAGAGCTGATTGACAAGGTCTACATTGATGTGGCGATGCCTTTCGACTATGCCAATGAGCAGTTAGTGGGAGAGTTTGAAAAGCTGGAGCCTTTTGGGAACGGAAACAGCAAACCCCTCTTTGCCCAGAAAAATGTCCAGGTGTATCAGCCACGGATTTTTGGCAGACAGCGGAATGTGCTGAAATGCAAGCTGGTGGATGGAAACGGCACGGAGCGGCAGGGGGTGTACTTCGGTGAGGTGGAGGAATTCATGGAATTTCTGGAGACTCACGCAGGAGCGCCTATCTCCATTCTATACCAGCCCACCATCAACTCCTACAGGGGAGACAGCCATATCGAACTGATTATTGAAGATTACTGCTAGAATAAAAAGTTTTACACATGCAAAAAGCTCGGTGGGAAACCGAGCTTTTCGCAATTTTCTTATGAGGGGGGAGATAGTGAGTTCATCAACTATCTGAGTACTAATATAAAGGGAAAATGTGTCTAAACTGTGTACAAATTCTAATATAAAAATAAAAATGTTCTTAAAAAAACTTAACGATGCGCGATGGGCAAAAACATGGTATGCTAGAGATAACGTTCACTCAGCGAATGAATATTGGAACAAGGCAGGGGTGAACAGCAAGGAGGGGACAATGAAATTAGAACAATTACTGGAAGGATTAGAATATCGCTGTGAGGCAGGAAATACAGAAAGAGAAGTTGCGGCAGTCGTCAATGACTCCCGTAAGCTGTGTAAGGACTGCCTGTTTCTGTGTATCGTGGGGGCAAATTTTGATGGTCACAGCAAAGCCATGGAGGCGGTGGAAAAGGGAGCTGCGGTGCTGGTGGTTTCCAGGGAATTACCCAAGGAAGTTCTGGAGAGCGGTATCACCGTCATCCGGGTGGAGGACACCCGTTACGCTATGGCATTTATTTCTGCCGCCTGGTTTGGGCATCCTGCAAGAAAGCTGACCACCATTGGCATCACCGGAACCAAGGGAAAAACCACCACCACCTATCTTGTGAAATCCATTCTGGAACATGCGGGACATAAAGTAGGACTGGTGGGAACCATTGAGGCAATTATCGGCGAGAAACACATTCCCGCCCACAACACCACACCGGAATCCTATATGCTTCAGGACTATTTTGCCCAGATGGTGGATGCGGGCTGTGATACGGTGGTCATGGAAGTTTCCTCCCAGGGACTGATGCTGCACCGTACCCAGGGATTTACTTTTGATTATGGTATTTTTACAAATCTGGAACCGGATCATATCGGCCCCAACGAACATGCCTCCATGGAGGAATACATTGCCTGCAAAGGGCTGCTTTTTAAGCAGTGCAAGGTGGGAATTGCCAACCTGGACAGCGAGTATCTGTGGCAGGTGATGGAAGGACACACCTGTAAACTGGAAACCTATGGCATTGGAAGGGATGGAGCGTCCACACCGGATTTGTGGGCATCGGATTTACAATTGACTCACCGCCCCGGTTCTCTGGGCGTTGCATTCCATGTAAATGGGCTGCTAAACATGGATGTGGAGATTGCCACTCCCGGCAGATTCAGTGTGTACAATGCCCTGACAGCCATTGCCATCTGCCGTCATTTCCAGGTACCGGAGGAAACCATCAAAGAGGCACTGTTAAAAGCCCATGTGAAGGGCCGCATTGAGATGGTGAAGGTTTCTGACGACTTTACCCTGATGATTGACTATGCCCACAACGCCATGGCACTGGAAAGCCTGTTGACGACCTTGAAGGAATATCATCCCCATCGTCTGGTCTGCATGTTCGGCTGTGGTGGAAACCGCTCCAAGCTGCGCCGCTATGAGATGGGAGAGGTAAGTGGCAAGCTGGCAGATTTGACGGTCATCACCTCCGATAACCCCAGAGACGAGGAGCCCCAGGCGATTATTGACGACATCAAAACCGGCATCGGGCGCACCGAGGGAAAGTATGTGGAGATTTGCGACCGGAAGGAGGCTATCCGCTACTGCATTACCCACGGGGAGCCGGGAGATATTGTGATTCTGGCAGGAAAAGGCCATGAGGACTACCAGGAAATCAAAGGCGTTTTCTATCCCATGGATGAACGGGTTCTCATTCAGGAGATTCTGAAAGAGGAACACCTCATGGGACACTAATTTTAGAAACGAGGAAGAAACATTGCAATTCGCCAAAATCATCGTGGATATTTCCCATGAGAAGGTGGATAGACCTTTTACCTATAAGATACCGGAGACACTGACTGATACAGTCAAACCGGGGGTCTGTGTGAACATTCCCTTTGGGGCAGGAAATACCCTGCGCCAGGGCTATGTGTTGGAACTGACAGACCATCCGGGTTTTGCACCGGAAAAATGCAAAGAAATTCACAGTGTGGCAGAAAAACAGGCGACAGTGGAAAGTACCCAGATCCGACTGGCGGCATGGATGCGCCAGACCTATGGCTGTACCATGATTATGGCGTTAAAAAACGTACTGTCTGCCCGCCAGAAAACGAAAGAGATACAGGAGCGCACGATCCGCCGTCTTGTGACACCGAAACAGGCACAGGCCCTTTATGGAGAGTATGAGCGGAAACACCAGACGGCAAAAGCCAGGCTGGTGCGGGAGCTGGAAGAAAACGAAACTCTGCCCTACACCTGGGTGACGGGGCAGTTACAGATTTCCCTGCCTACCATCCGCAGTCTGGAGAAGGAGCAGGTACTTCAGGTGGAAGTGACCAACAGGCTCCGCAACCCGGTGGACGTCATGCACACCCTGCCTACCGAGAGGAAAGCGTTAAGCATGGCACAGCAGCAGATTGTGGATAAGGTGCTGGCAGATTTTGATGGCGGGCATCCCGACACCTATCTCATTCACGGTATTACCGGAAGTGGAAAAACGGAAGTCTACATGGGGTTAATTGAAGAAATCCTAAAACGGGGAAAACAGGCCATCGTGCTGATTCCTGAAATTGCCCTGACTTACCAGACACTGTCCCGGTTTTACAGCCGGTTTGGAGACCGGGTATCCGTGATGAATTCCACTCTTTCCGCCGGAGAAAAGTACGACCAGTGCGAGCGTGCCAGACGGGGAGAGGTGGATGTGATTATCGGGCCCCGTTCTGCCCTGTTTACCCCTTTTCCCAATCTGGGACTGATTATTATGGACGAGGAGCATGAGTCCAGCTACAAGAGCGAGACGATGCCCCGGTATCACGCCAGGGAAACGGCGGTGGAACTGGCGCGGATGTGTGGTGCCAGTGTGGTGTTAGGCTCCGCTACCCCCTCCCTGGAATCCTACTACCGGGCAAAAAACGGCACCTATCAGCTTTTTACCTTAAAGGAACGGCTGACAGGAGGAACACTGCCTACGGTTCAGATTGTGGATTTGCGGGAAGAATTAAGAGAGGGAAACCGTTCTATTTTCAGCAGACAACTTCAACAGCTGATGGAAGATCGTCTGAAGAAAAAGGAACAGATGATGTTGTTTTTAAATCGCCGGGGCTATGCCGGGTTTATTTCCTGCCGTTCCTGCGGACTGGTGTTAAAATGTCCACACTGTGATGTGTCCCTGTCGGAGCACCGGGGAGGCATCTTAAAATGCCATTACTGTGGTTATGAACAGCCTGCAGTGAAGAAATGTCCCCAATGCGGCTCCCCCTATATCGCAGGATTTAAGGCGGGCACCCAGCAGATTGAGGAACAGTTGAAAATCCGCTATCCGGGGGCAAGAATTCTCCGCATGGATGCGGACACCACCCGCACCAAGGAAAGCTATGAGAAGATTTTGTCTGCCTTTGCCAGACAGGAGGCAGATATTTTGTTAGGCACCCAGATGATTGTAAAGGGACACGATTTTCCCAAAGTGACCCTGGTGGGAGTGCTGGCAGCGGATATGTCCCTCTTTGCCGCAGATTATCGGGCGGGAGAACGCACTTTCCAACTCCTCACCCAGGCGGCAGGACGGGCAGGACGGGGAGAACTGCCGGGAGAGGTGGTCATCCAGACCTACCAGCCGGAGCATTACAGCATCGTCCACGCCGCAAACCAGGACTACGAGGGCTTTTATGAGGAAGAGATTTTGTACCGGGATCTGATGATGTATCCGCCGGTGGCGCATCTCATGGCAGTCATGGTTGCTGACCGGAATGAAAAAAACGGAAAAGAATCGGCAGAAACGCTGGCGGCACTTGTCAAAAACCGATTTTCCGGTCATAATATGATACTGGTGGGGCCTTCTGAGGCAGCCATCGGAAAAGTGAATGATGTGTATCGTTTCGTATTTTATATAAAAAGCCGGAAGACGGAAACACTTGCACAGATCAGAGAGCAGATAGAATCCTGGCAGGAGGCAAATCCTTCCCAGAACAGAACGATTCAATTTGACTTAGACCCCATGCATGTGTATTAGCATCACGGCAGGAGGAAAAAACATGGCAATCAGAACAATCAGAGAAATGGGTGACGCCGTACTGGAGAAGCCCTGTAAAGAAGTAAAGGAAATGACAGAGCGCACCAGTCAGCTGATCGATGATATGATTGAGACGCTGTATGACGCCAATGGTGTGGGACTGGCAGCGCCTCAGGTTGGAATTTTAAAGCGGATTGTGGTCATTGACACCACCGGCGAGGATTTACTGGTGTTAATCAATCCCCGGATTATTGAGAGTGACGGTGAGCAGACTGGCTACGAAGGATGTCTGAGTATCCCGGGCAAAAGCGGTATCGTCACCCGCCCCAACTATGTGAAAGTGGCGGCACTGGATCGCAACATGAACCCCATTGAACTGGAAGGCACAGAGCTTCTGGCGAGAGCATTCTGCCATGAACTGGATCATCTGGACGGACACCTCTATGTGGAAAAAGTGCAGGGACATCTGGTGGACAACCGGGAACTGATGGAAAACAGCGAAGAATAGGTGGAAGAAGAATGAAAGTAATCTTTATGGGAACTCCGGATTTTGCGGCAGCAGCATTGGAGGCCATCGTAAAAGCCGGACATGAAGTAGTGGCAGTGGTGACCCAGCCGGATAAGGCGAAGGGACGCAGTGATAAACTGCTTCCGCCCCCCGTCAAAGAGGTGGCGTTACAGCATAGCATTCCGGTGCTGCAGCCGGAGCGCATCAAACGTCCGGAAGCAGTGGAACAGTTAAGGGCTTACCCGGCAGATATCTTCGTGGTAGCCGCTTTTGGACAGATTTTATCCAGAGAAATCTTAGAGATGCCCCGTTTCGGCTGTGTGAATATCCATGCCTCCCTGTTACCTAAATACCGGGGAGCAGCACCGATTCAGTGGTCCATTCTGGACGGTGAAAAAGAAACCGGCATTACCATCATGCAGATGGGTGTGGGACTGGATGACGGCGACATTCTGTTGCAAAGCAGAGTTCCCATCCTGGACACCGATACCGGAGACAGCCTGTTTGATAAGCTGATGGAAGAAGGGGCAAGATTGATCGTGGAAGCACTTCCGAAAATTGAGGCGGGAGAACTGACACCGGTTCCCCAGGACGAGAAGCTGGCGACTCATGTGGGCAAAATTGAAAAGTCCATGGGAAAACTGGATTTTCACAGAACCGCAGTGGAACTGGATCGACAGATTCGGGGGTTAAATTCCTGGCCCAGCTGCTTTTGCCGTTATCATGGCAAACAGTTGAAAATCTGGGAGGCAAAGCCTTTATTCCAGGAAAACACAAAAGGAGAACCCGGAGAAATCACGGAGGTGGCCAAAGATTCCTTTACGGTGCAGACCGGAGAGGGACAGCTTCAGGTGACCAGTGTGCAGTTAGAAGGAAAGAAACGAATGGCAGTGAAGGATTTCCTGCTGGGTGTCCATATGGAAACCGGGGAAAAACTGGAGCAGTAGTAATAGGAGGTTAAAGCGATGTTTTATGATGCAACCTATATTCTGGTAATGATCGGTGCGATTATCTGCATGATTGCCAGTGCCAATGTACAGTCTACCTACAGAAAATATGCAAAAGTCGCATCACTGATGGGATGGACGGGAGCAGAGGCAGCTGAGAAAATGTTAAACTATATGGGAATCTTTGATGTGAAAGTGGAGCATGTCCGCGGAGAACTGACAGATCATTATGATCCCACGGCGAAGGTGCTGCGTTTATCCGATGCAGTTTATGCCTCCAATTCCGTGGCTGCATTGGGAGTAGCAGCCCATGAGTGCGGTCATGCGGTTCAGCATGCCCAGGGGTATCGCCCCCTGCAAATCCGTTCCAAGCTGGTTCCTGCTGCCAATATCGGCAGCCGTTACGGTTTGTGGATTGTGATTCTGGGACTGATTTTCGGTGGCTCCGGAAGTGTGCTGGCAACCGTGGGCGTGGTGGTTTTCTCCTTCGGTGTCCTGTTCCAGCTTGTGACCCTTCCTGTGGAGTTTGACGCATCCAACCGTGGTCTGGATATGCTTCGCAAATTTGGCATGCTCCAGGGAGACGAGATGGTGAAATGCAGAAAAGTCCTGCAGGCAGCAGCCCTTACCTATGTGGCAGCTGCTGCAAGTTCCATCCTGCAGTTACTCCGTCTGATTATGATTTCCGGTGCGGGCAGCAGGAGAAGAGACTAAAGGAGAAATTTGTGGATACCAGAGAACTTGCATTGGAGATTCTGCTGGCGGTGGAAAAGGGCGAGGAATACAGTAACGTCCTTATCCGGCAGGTCTTGGATAAATATGATTACATGGAAAGCCGGGATAAGGCTTTCCTGAAAAGAGTGACCGAGGGAACACTGGAGCGGCGCATTGAATTAGACTATGTGCTGAACCAGTTTTCCAAGGTCCCGGTACGAAAGATGAAGCCCTTCATCCGCTGTCTGCTGCGTATGAGTGTCTATCAGATTCTCTATATGGAGCAGGCCGCGGATTTTGCCGTTTGTAATGAGGCAGTGAAACTGGCTGGCAGACATAAGTTTGCCAGCTTAAAAGGTTTCGTCAACGGCGTCCTTCGCAGTGTGATACGGGGAAAAGATACCATCTCTTATCCTGATCCGGAAAAAGAACCATTGCAGACACTTTCCGTCCGGTATTCCATGCCGGAATGGATCGTGGAACTGCTGTCCGGAGAACAGGGAGCAGAACGGACAGAAAGGATTTTACAGGGACTGCTGGAGGTGCATCCGGTAACCGTGCGGGTGCGGGATGCTTCCTGGAAACCGGGAGAAGTGAAAGCAAAACAGCATCCCTATCTTCCCTATGCATACCAACTGTGGGGAACGGATAATCTGCGAAATCTTCCGGGGTTTGGCGAGGGACAGTTTACTGTCCAGGATGTGAGCTCCATGCTGGTGGGTGAAATCGCAGGACTGACCGGTGGAGAACGGGTACTGGATGTGTGCGCGGCACCGGGAGGAAAGAGCCTTCACGCCGCGGATTTCGTGGCAGGAAAGGTTCCGGGACAGCAGTACAACGGCACCGCAGGCACCGTGGAAGCCAGGGATGTAACCGACTATAAAACCCAACTGATCCGGGAAAATGCAGAGCGGTTACAAGTGACCAACCTGACGGTGAAAACCTGGGATGCCACGGTAGCCGACGAGACAGCCGTGGAGCAGTTTGATGTGGTACTGGCGGATGTGCCCTGCTCCGGTCTGGGGGTTATTGGTAAGAAACGGGACATCAAATACCGCATCACCCAGGAGAACATGGCGGAAGTGGTGGAGTTACAGAGACGCATTTTAGACCAGGTGTGGCGGTATGTGAAACCCGGCGGACTTTTGATTTACAGTACCTGTACCATCCACAAGGCAGAAAATGAGGAACAGCTAAAGTACTTAACGGAACACTGGGGCTTTGAGACGGAAAGTCTCAATCCTTATCTGCCGGAAATACTGCAGGGACAGACGACAGAGCAGGGGTACTTACAGCTTCTTCCGGGCATCCATGACTGTGATGGATTTTTCCTGGCAAGACTGCGGAAAAAAGCATAAAGAAAGATAAAATGTAAAGAGAGGGGTATGGGCGCAGGGACACCCATAAATGAGGTAGAGAATGGAAAACAGAGAACGATTGGGAACAAGACTGGGATTTATTCTGCTTTCGGCAGGATGTGCCATCGGATGCGGAAATGTGTGGAAATTTCCCTGGATGTGCGGACAGTATGGAGGAGGCGGATTCGTACTGATCTATGTGATCTGTCTGATTCTGTTAGGACTCCCCGCCATGACCATGGAATTTGCAGTGGGACGGGCGGCACAGGCAAGTCCTATCCACATGTATCAGAAGTTGGAGAAAAAGGGTCACAAGTGGCATATCCATGGTTATGTGGCATTGTTTGGAAACATTGCCCTGATGGCATTTTATACCGTGGTATCAGGATGGATCATCAATTATTTTGTGAAATTTCTGACGGGGCAGAATGAAAATTTTGGTTTCGTGAGTATGATTTCCGATCCGGTTGTGAATGTGAAATATTTGTTGGCAGCGGTAGTGGCAGCCTTTGTGATTCTCTGTTTTGATTTACAGGGCGGACTGGAACGGGTGACGAAATATATGATGACCGCACTTCTGGTTCTCATGGCAGTGCTTGCCATCCACAGCTTCACCCTGCCGGGAGCGGCGGAGGGGTTATCCTTTTATCTGATTCCCGATTTCAGTCAGATTAATGGTACGGTGATTGTAGGGGCAATGAACCAGGCATTCTTTACCTTGTCTGTTGGCATGGGTTCCATGGCGATTTTCGGCAGTTACATCGATAAGGACAGAGCTCTGCTGGGAGAGTCCACCCACATCATCATTCTGGATTCCTTCGTGGCAATTGTGGCAGGACTGATTATGTTCCCTGCCTGCTTTACCTATGGACTGGAAGTGAATGCAGGCCCCAGCCTTTTGTTTGATACCATGGCAACGGTCTTTAACCACATGAATGGCGGACGATGGTGGGGCACCTTGTTTTTCCTCTTTATGGTATTTGCCTCCATGTCCACCGTGCTGGCAGTGTGTGAAAACATACTGGCAATGGTGCGGGAACTGACGGGGTGGAGCCGTCCCAAAGGAAGTCTCATCTGTGGCATTGGTATCTTCCTCTTATCCCTGACCACAGCTTTAGGCTTTAGTGTGATTCACTTCCAGCCCTTTGCAGAGGGCTCCACCTGGCTGGATTTCTGGGATTTTCTGGTATCCAACAACATCCTGCCCTTAGGTTCCATGGTACTTGCCCTGTTTTGCAGCAATTCCTTTGGCTGGGGGTGGGAAAACTTTATGGCAGAGGCGAATGCGGGAAAAGGTATCAAAGTCAGAAACTGGATGCGCCCCATTTTCCGCTATCTGGTGCCTGCCGCCATCCTCTTTCTTTATATCTATGGAATGATTACGTTTAACTGGAGATAACACAACCATGTGGGATATCAAATCAATGACCTATGAGGAACTGCAGGAATGGGTAGTTCTTCAGGGAGAGAAAAAATTCCGTGCCAGTCAGCTTTATGACTGGATGCATAAGAAACTGGCAGCCTCCTATGAGGAGATGACTAATCTGCCCAAAAGCCTGGTGGAGAAATGCAGGGCTTACGGGAGCTATACCGCGTTACAGACTGTAGAGGTGCAGAAGTCGAAAATCGACGGCACGAAGAAATTCCTGTTTGGACTGGCAGACGGCAATGTGGTGGAGAGCGTGTGGATGAAATATAAGCATGGAAATTCCGTGTGTATTTCTTCCCAGGTAGGCTGCCGTATGGGATGCCGGTTCTGTGCTTCCACTCTGGACGGACTGGAGCGGAATCTGTTGCCTTCGGAAATGCTGGATCAGATTTACCGCATGGAGAAAATCACGGGAGAACGGGTTTCCAACGTGGTGGTGATGGGAACAGGAGAACCCTTGGACAATTACGATAATTTACTGCGGTTTATCACGTTACTCACCGACGAGCACGGGTTAAATATTTCCCAAAGAAATCTCACCGTGTCCACCTGTGGACTGGTGCCACGGATGCGTCAGCTGGCAGAGAAAAAGCTACAGATGACCCTGGCACTTTCCCTCCATGCGGTGACGGATGAAAAACGCAGACAGCTGATGCCCATTGCCAACAAGTACAGCATTGCAGAACTAATGGATGCCTGTGCTTACTATTTTGACTGCACCGGCAGGCGGCTCACCTTTGAATATTCCCTGGTGGGTGGAGTCAACGACACCGAGGAGGATGCCAGAGGATTGATTGCTCTAGCGCGTCCCTTAAACTGCCACATCAACCTGATTCCTGTCAACCCCATCAAAGAACGGGACTATGTGCAGTCCACGAAAGACCGGGTGGTGGCATTTAAGAACCGGCTGGAAAAGGGACATATCCAGGTTACCGTCCGTAGAGAGATGGGACGGGACATTGATGGAGCCTGTGGACAGCTCCGCAGACGGCACATGCAGCCGCAATAGTTGCTTTTTTTCCCCGTGTATGCTAACATTGACAAGATATGGAACGGAAAGAAAAACAGGATAGGAGGCATATCCGTTGATCAAGACTTTCTCCCTTACGGATATCGGAAAAAAACGAAAACTGAATCAGGATTTTGTATATACATCCGAACGCCCGGTGGGAAATCTGCCGAACGTTTTTATTGTTGCGGATGGAATGGGAGGTCATAAGGCAGGCGATATTGCTTCCAGATGTACAGTGGAAACCATTGTGGAGGAAATCGGCAAGTGCCAGGAAACGGATCCGGTGAGAATTCTCCGTATGGCCATTGAGAAGGCCAATGAAAAGGTACGCCTTCTTGCCAGTGGGGATGAGAATTTTGCCGGAATGGGAACCACTGTGGTGGTGGCTACCTGCAAAGGCAGGGAACTGTTGGTTGCCAACGTAGGCGACAGCCGTCTCTATGTGGTGGGACGGCAGATCCGGCAGATTACCAGGGATCATTCGCTGGTGGAGGAGATGGTGAGACTGGGAGGCATTGACAGGGAAACTGCCAGAAACCACCCGGACAAAAACATCATCACCCGTGCCATCGGTGCGACTCCTTCCGTGGATGTGGATTTCTTTCACGTGGAATTACAGGAAGATGAACTGATACTAATGTGCTCAGACGGGCTGACCAATATGCTGGAGGATGAGGAAATCCGCATGATTCTTCACGGACAGAGGGACATTGTGGAGAAGGCAGAGGAATTGGTAAAAGCAGCCAACAATAACGGTGGAAAGGACAATATCGCTGTGATATTGATCGAGCCTGCCGCAGACGAGGTGGAACATGATTAAGGTCGGTATGATCATCGGAGATCGGTATGAAATCATAGAGAAAATCGGCACAGGCGGAATGTCGGATGTATATAAGGCGAAGTGTCATAAACTGAATCGCTTTGTGGCGATTAAGGTTTTAAAGCAGGAATTCAGCGAGAATGCCAATTTTGTATCCAAATTCAGAGTAGAGGCCCAGGCCGCAGCAGGTCTGATGCATCCCAATATTGTGAATGTATATGATGTAGGAGAAGAAAACGGCATTTATTATATTGTAATGGAATTG
Source organism: uncultured Lachnospiraceae bacterium (assembly GCA_934402515.1). GTDB lineage: Bacteria > Bacillota > Clostridia > Lachnospirales > Lachnospiraceae > UMGS2037. The sequence continues at coordinate 4,397 of CAKRTZ010000044.1, read as the reverse complement.
GTGGAGGGAATCACACTCAAGAAATATATTGAGAAAAAAGCCCGTATTTCTGTAAAGGAAGCCATCAGTATCGCCATTCAGGTTTCCATGGGAATTGAGGCAGCGCATAATAACCATATTATCCACCGTGACATCAAGCCTCAGAATATTATCATTTCCAAAGAGGGAAAGGTAAAGGTGACCGACTTCGGAATTGCCAAGGCTGCCACCAGCAATACCATCACTTCCAATGTGATGGGATCTGTGCATTACACTTCCCCGGAGCAGGCGCGAGGGGGGTACTCCGATGAGAGAAGTGACATTTATTCCTTAGGAATTACCCTGTTTGAAATGCTTACCGGCAGAGTGCCCTTTAACGGGGAAACGACGGTGGCCATCGCCATTAAACACATTCAGGAGCCCTTGCCCTCACCCAGGGAATTTGTATCTGAGATTCCGGTCAGCGTGGAGCAGATTGTGTTTAAGTGCTGCCAGAAGAGTCCGGATCGCCGGTACCAAACGGTTGCAGAGTTGATTGAGGATCTGAAGAAATCCCTCACGAATCCGGATGAAGATTTTGTCAAAATGGTGGATCCGGATGAGGAGGCAAGTACCCGAACCATTACCGATTCGGAGATGAGCCAGATCAAACGCCAGTCCAAACAGCATGACAGTGAAGCATCCCTGCGGTTAAAGAAGGATGTGGAACAGCAGGAAAAGAGCAAGAGTAAAAATAAAGGCAAAGAGAAAGAGGAAGACGAGGAGGAGTTTGATCCGGAATATGATCCGAAAATGGAACGGGTGACTACGATCCTTACGGTAGTTGCCGCTATTATTATCGGGTGTATTATCTTTTTCCTGGTGGGAAAGGCAATCGGTGTTTTTCCTTTCGGAGGGTCTGGAAATGAAACTTCCGAGAGTGCAAGTGCAATGGTGCTGATGCCGGATGTGGAAGGCTCCACCTTAAATGATGCAAAGCTTGCGCTGACGAAGGTGGGATTAATTCCTGAAATTCAGTATGTTAAATCCGATCAATATCCAACCGACACGGTGATCAGTGCGGATGTGAAAGTCGGCGAAAGCGTGGCAAGCGGAAGCCGTGTGGTCTTGACGGTCAGCTCCGGAAATGAAGGAACAAGTGTTCCTTCTGTAGTGGGCAAGACTTATGAAGAGGGAGAAGCCGAGTTAAAGAAAGCCGGTTTTACTGTAACGAAAACAGAAGAGTATGCGGCTGAGGTGGAGGCTGGAAAAATCATCAGTCAGTCACCGGAGGCAGGACAGAGTGCACCGGAAGGTTCTGCCATTTCCCTTCATGTAAGCCTTGGCACAGAGGATAATAAGGTACAGGTTCCCAATCTCTTAGGCAAAGAAGAGGATGAAGCAATGGCAGTTCTCACGGAACTGGGACTGGTACTGGGCAATGTGGAGTATGTGGAGAGTACCCAGTATCCTGAGAATCAAATCTGCTATCAGAGCTATACCGTGGACAGTTATGTGGATGCAGGAACATTGATTGATGTAAAGATTTCCGTAGGTGAGGCAGCTGCTACCTACTCTTACAGCGGAACTATTCAGGGACCGACCCTGGAGGAAGATCCGGGATTCAAGAGTGGCACCAGTGTCCAGGTAACTATCATTGCCTCCAACGGAACGGTGCTGATGGATATGGCTACAACCTCTTTCCCCTTCTCTGTCAACTACAGCGGAATCCGTTCGGAAACAGGAAAAGTAACTTTCCATTATTTCTCGACAGCGGAGGATGGAAGTGATGTGGAGAAGACCATAGAGCGTCCCATCACATTTACAAAGGAAAATTAGAATGACAGGAAAGATCGTGAAAGGCATCGCCGGTTTCTACTATGTAGACACCGGTGATGTTGTCTATGAATGTAGAGCAAAAGGAATCTTCCGGAAAGACCAGAAAAAGCCTCTGGTGGGAGATAATGTGGAACTGGAAATCCTGGATGAGACAGAGCGCAAGGGAAATATCATCCAGATTTTACCGAGAAATAATGCCCTCATCCGTCCGTCGGTGGCAAATGTAGACCAGGCACTGGTGATTTTTGCCTTTACCCGACCCAAAATCAACTACAATCTGCTGGATCGGTTTCTCATCCAGATGGAGCGGCAGCAGTTGCCCTGTGTCCTGGTGTTCAACAAAATGGACATTGCCGAGGAGAAAGAAAAACAGCAGATCCGGGAGGTCTATGCGGCAAGCGGCTATCCCATTTACTTTGTCAGTGCCAAGAGCGGAGAGGGCATGACAGAACTGGCGGCATGTCTGAAGGATAAAACCTCCACGGTGGCTGGCCCCAGCGGTGTGGGCAAATCTTCCCTGGTGAACCGTCTGCAAAAAGAGGTTTCCATGGAAACCGGGGAAATCAGCAAAAAGATTGAGAGGGGTAAACAGACCACCCGACACACCCAGTTGATTCCCTTAGAGGAAGGGGGATTTATCCTGGATACGCCGGGCTTTAGTTCCATTGAACTCTACGATTTGGAAAAAGAGGATGTGTGGAAATTTTACCCGGAATTTCAGCCCTATGAGAAATATTGCCGGTTTGCGGGCTGCGCCCATATCAACGAGCCGGACTGCGGCATCAAACAGGCGCTGGAGGAAGGTAAAATCAGCCGGATTCGCTACGAGAACTATGCCCAGATTTATGATGAGAGGAAGAATGTCAGAAAGTATTAAGCCCAACCACAAAAACAAAAAAAAGAACATTGCCATTCTGGTGCTTGTGCTGATGTTTGTACTTGGCACAGGCGGTTTTGTGCTGTCAAAAAGTCCCAGGGTGCGGATGCTCTTATCTGTGGTACACTTTTCAGAGACGACCTTGAAAAGCCCGGAATATCTGTTATACAACATTGACATTATGGAGCTGCTCCGGGATTATGGAAACGGCGATGTGCAGATTAGCGGAAAAGCAGGACTGGTCAATATTGACGGAGTGGCGGCGTCCATTTCCGTGGATTTGGATGCTGCCCGGTCTTTTAACCAACGCCGGATGGCAATGGATTCCACCTTAAAGGTGCTGGCGGCAACCGCCGGAGATATTCAGCTTTACGGAGAGGATGAAACGGTTTATCTGGTGGCACCTCTTTTAGGAGATTTCGGCTATGCCTTTCCCACAGGAATTGACTTGTTTATGAAGATGCCGGAACTGACCTCGGACATCAACCGGAAGTGGTTCCACGACAACAGTGCCAATATTGTGCAGTTGATGACCCAGATTTCCATGGAGGACACGAGAGAGGTTCTGGAGGATGCGGATGGCACGAAAAGCGAGAAATTCGTGGTGACCATTCCCGAAGGCTGCGGGCATTTTATCTGGGAACTGTTAGGCATGGAAGATCCGGACTACGATGTGGTGGTGTCCGCGTATCTCACAGAGAAAAATCACCTGCGCCGCATGGAAATGGACATGTCCGATGTGATTGACGGAATGAGCATGGTCATTGACGGAGAAAATGTGGGCACCTGTGTGATGACCTACGAACTTCCCGATGAGGAACAAGCACAGCTGACCCTGGTGCGGAATCCTAAGAGCAAACGTTGGATTGACATGACAGGAACCTATACCACCAACACTGGGGAAACCTACACCATCACGGCACAGATTACCTGGGAGGAAGCAGAAAAAGGCTTTGCCATGGATTTGAAAAAGCTGGTCTTTAGCCGGGACGAGGAGACACTGGCAGAAGGGTATTTCAAGGGAAATGTGATGCCGGCAAAGAAACTGCCAGATGTCTTTAACGGACAGGCGACGTATCTCTACAGTCTGGAAGAACTGGACTGGCGGGAAATCCGGGAGGATACCAGCAGCTTTGTACAGCGGGTACTGGATAAACTCTAAGATAAATTTTTGTCCAAAGGTTAGTTAAAACTAATCCTCCCAAGTCTTTGCCTTAAAAAGAGACGCCCAGCGGTCAATCTGGTATGTTTTATCTTCCTCTGTAGCAAGGTTTATCTATGTTAAGTCTACCACGGATAATCGCAGCTTGTCACTATATATAATTCCATTTTACTTCTCCCCCAAACTATGCTATACTTGCCCTATATTTTGACAGGAAAGGAGCGCACTACGAGCTGGAAAACAACGAATCTTCACCTTATGAAAGGTAATTTTTTAGCTGTTTACGGGGATAGTGCGCTCTTTTTTCGGTAAATAGCTTAGAATTTTACTAATAAGACTGCTATAGAGTCCCCATTAAGGGCGATTCCTTTACCGCTCAGAATTTGGAGATCACGGTCTCCGATCTGAGTGCGTACAGGGTATCCTTCATCACAGTCAGGCAATACGACGTGTGTTTGACCTGCGAACAATAAAGCAATCGCGTGATTCATAAGGGGTGAGGATGATGTCGGAAGAAATGGTTTGCAGAAAGCACCGCCTTTCGTCTTTTCAAATTATCAT
>CAKRTZ010000043.1 GCA_934402515.1 uncultured Lachnospiraceae bacterium | reverse complement strand
CAGGCGAAAGGAACGAGGATGATGAAAAAATTTACCAAAACACTACTTACATTGGGCTTGGCGGCGGTACTGCTGGCCGGATGCGGAAACACTACACAGCCCTCCGGGGAAACAGAGCCGATTGCGGTGGAAACCACCGGGGAAGAGACGAAGGAAACGGTGGCAGAACCGGAAACGGAAAGTGATGAGGAAATCGTGGCAGAAACAGCAGATACGGAGCTGAACGAAGTACGGGTGGGCTCCTTAAAAGGCCCAACGACCATCGGGCTTCTGGAACTGATGAATGCCTCCGGCAATCATTATACATTTACCATGGCAACCCAGGCAGATGAACTGACAGGAATGTTAGTAAAGGGGGATTTGGACATTGCCCTGATTCCCGCCAATCTGGCAGCGGTTTTATACTGGAGCAGCAACGCGGAATTACAGATCATTGATGTAAACACCCTGGGTGTTCTCTATATGGTAAGCAATGATGGAGAGATCAATAGTGTGGAGGATTTAAAGGGACGCACCATTTATCTCACCGGAAAGGGAACCAGCCCTGACATCGTATTACAGTATCTCTTAGAGGCAAATGGAATCAGCGCCGATGAGGTGACCTTGGAATACAAAACCGAGGCAACGGAGGTGGCAGCCGTTCTGGCAGCCGAAGAGCAACAGGGAAAAGCCGCAGTGGGCGTGTTACCCCAGCCCTTTGTCACCGCAGCCTGTGCCCAGAATGCAAACCTTCAGGTAGTACTGGATTTAACAAAAGAATGGGAGAAAGTACAGCAGGATGGCAGCAGCCTGGTTACCGGAGTGACGGTGGCAACGAAGGCATTTATTGAGGAACACCCCGAGGCAGTGGAGGCTTTCCTTGCAGACCATGAGAAATCCGTTGTTTATGTAAATGAAAATGTGGAACAGGCAGCAGCCTGGGCGGTGGAGAAAGAGATTATCGCCAAGGAGCCCATTGCCCAGAAAGCCATTCCAAACTGCAATTTGGTATGCATCACCGGAGCAGAGATGAAACAGGCACTAACCGGGTATTTCCGCACTTTATACGAAGCAAATCCCCAGGTGGTGGGAAATCCTTCCACCCCGCCGGAAGATACTTTGTGGGATGATTTATACTATGGAGCAGAATAATTGATGAACAAAGGAAAATTCCATCTGCGAAAAGTTGGAATGTTAGTTTTTTGGCTTTTAGTGTGGCAGGTTCTTGCCCTGGGAATCAGACAGCCTATTCTCTTTGCAAGTCCACTTCAGGTGGGAAAGACACTGGCAGGACTGGTGGTGACGGCAGACTTCTGGAAGGTGCTGCTTTTTTCCACCGGACGGATTCTCACCGGAATTCTGCTGGCCTTTGCCCTGGGAACCGGACTGGGCATTCTGGCAGCCTTTTCTTCCTGTCTGGAGGAACTTCTACAGTTTCCGGTGGCGGTGCTCCAGGCCATTCCCGTGGCATGCTATGCCGTGCTTTTACTCATCTGGTACGGTTCGAATTCCCTCACGGTGATCATCACCTTTGTGATTGTTTTTCCCAATCTGTATTTCCAGACCATGGCAGGCATCCGGGATGTGGATGGAAAGCTGCTGGAGATGGCACAGGTATATCATTTCTGCAGGCGGGATAAAGCCATGTATCTTTACCGCCCGGCGATGCATTCCCACATTCGGGGCGCTGCCCGGGCATCCGTGGGAAACGCCTGGAAAGCTGGAGTGGCAGCGGAGGTTATCGGACTTCCGGCTTATTCCATCGGAGAGCAGATTTACCTGGCAAAGGTATATTTAAATACGGCGGAACTGTTTGCCTGGACGGTGGGACTGGTCTGTATGAGCTGGTTCACGGGCAGACTCATAGTAAGCCTTCTGGACTGGGCATTTACGGTGCATGTTTCCATCCGGGGGAGTTCCAGAGTCCAGAACGCCCCGCAAAAGAACGGCATGCTGCAGATAACGGGACTGCAGAAGTCCTACGGGGAAAAAGCCTTGTGGGGAAAGCAGGCACTCCATATGACTTTTCCGGCAGGAGGCACCTATGCGCTGATGGAGCCGTCCGGGGCTGGAAAAACCACCCTGTTCCGGATACTGGCGGGTTTGGAAAAGGCGGATGCCGGTTCTGTGTGCTGGAGCAACGGACAGGGGGAGGAAGAAATTCCGGACACTGCCCTTGCCTTTGAGGAAGAACGGTTTGTGGAAACCCTGACCCTGGAGGAGAATCTGAAACTGGCAGGAATTGCCGGGACAGAAGCAGAGACCGCATGCCGGGAACTGTTGTCGGAGGCGGAACTGCAGAAACCGCTGGGACAGTACAGTTTAGGAATGGGACGAAGGGCGGAAGTGCTTCGCTGCATGCTCTCATCGGCATCAGTACTTCTGCTGGATGAACCCTTTAACGGAATGGATGAAAATACGCGGAAAAAAGCGGCGGATTTTATCAAAAAACATCAAAAAGGCCGTCTGCTTTTGTGCATCACCCACAAGAGGGAGGAAACAGCGCTGTTACAGGCAGAGATTCTCAAAAAAAACTGGAATTTTTCCTAAGCCTATGCTATAATCTTACAATGACTGTGACCATGTAAAAAAATGGGTCACGGATATCACTAGGAGGAATGTAAAATGAGTTTACAGGTAGAAAAATTAGAAAATAACATGGCGAAGCTTACCATTGAGGTAGATGCTGACCAGTTTGAGAAAGCAATCGAAGAAGCTTACCAGAAACAGAAAAACAAAATCACTATCCCTGGTTTCCGTAAGGGTAAAGCACCCCGTAAAATGATTGAGAGCATGTATGGTGTTGGCGTTTTCTACGAAGATGCAGCAAATTCCCTGATTCCCGATGCTTACGACAAAGCACTGGCTGAATGTGAGGAAGAAATTGTTTCCACTCCCAAGGTTGATGTAGTACAGATTGAGTCCGGCAAGCCTTTTATCTTCACTGCAGAAGTTGCACTGAAACCGGAAGTAAAACTTGGCAAATACAAAGGTGTAAAAGTTGACAAGATTGACACAACCGTTACCGATGAGGAAGTGGATGCAGAAATCAACAAAGAACGCGAAAAGAGCGCAAGAACCATCAATGTAGAAGACCGTCCCGTAAAGGATGGCGATGACACTGTCATTGACTTTGAAGGTTTTGTAGACGGTGTTGCTTTTGAAGGCGGCAAAGGTGAGAACTATTCCCTGACCATCGGTTCCGGCGCATTTATTCCCGGTTTCGAGGAGCAGTTAGTAGGCGCTGAAATCGGCAAGGAAGTAGAAGTAAACGTAACTTTCCCTGAGGAGTACCATGCAGAGGAACTGGCCGGAAAGCCTGCAACCTTCAAATGTACCGTAAAAGAAATCAAAGAGAAAGAACTGCCTGAGTTAAACGACGAGTTCGCATCTGAGGTGTCTGAGTTTGATACCATGGATGAGTACAAGGCAGATGTGAGACAGTCTCTCCAGGACAAGAAGATCTTAGATGCAAAGAGCAAAAAAGAGGATGAGGCAATCGAGGCAATCATTAAGGATTCCGAGATGGATATCCCTGAGGCTATGCTGATGACCCAGCAGAGACAGATGGTAGACGATTTCGCACGCAGACTGCAGATGCAGGGATTGTCCATGGAGCAGTACATGCAGTTTACCGGCATGACTCTGGACAAGATGTTAGAGCAGCTCAGACCCGCAGCAGAGAAACGCATTCAGTCCAGACTGGTATTAGAGGCAATTGCTGACGCTGAGAACTTTGAAGTAACCGAAGAAGAAGTAGAAGCAGAACTGAAGAAGATGGCTGATTCCTATCAGATGGAGTTAGACAAGATTAAAGAGATGATGGGCGACAGCGAGAAGAAACAGATTAAGAAAGACTTAGCTGTCCAGAAAGCTGTTGACTATGTGGTAGAAAACGCAAAAGAAAGCAAACCCAGAGCAACCAAGGCATCCAAAGCAGCAGCGGAGGATGAAGCAAAGGAGGAGTAATCCATGGCATCAATGCCGTATGTAGTGGAACAGACCAGCAAGGGTGAACGTTCCTATGATATTTATTCCAGATTATTAAAAGACCGTATCATTTTCCTGGGAGAGGAAGTTAATGAGACAACTGCAAGCCTTGTAGTTGCACAGCTTCTTTTCCTGGAGGCTGAGGATCCGGAAAAGGATATCCAGCTTTATATCAATTCCCCCGGCGGTGTGATCACCTCCGGTATGGCTATCTATGATACCATGCAGTATATCAAATGTGATGTTTCCACGATCTGCATCGGTATGGCAGCCAGCATGGGCGCATTTCTGCTTGCAGGAGGCACAAAGGGCAAACGTTTTGCACTTCCCAATGCAGAGATCATGATTCATCAGCCCTCCGGTGGTTCCCAGGGTCAGGCTACGGAGATTGATATTGCAGCAAAGCATATTCTGCGTATGAGAGAGCGGCTGAATCATATTATGGCGGAGAATACCGGCAAGGATTATGAGACCATTGCAGCTGATACCGAGCGTGATAACTGGAAGACTGCTCAGGAAGCCAAGGAATATGGTCTGATCGATGAAGTGATTCTCGACAGAAGGAGCATGGAAACAAAGTAGTGCTCATATAAAGGAGTTATTGGAACATGGCAGGAAGAAATTCTGACGATAAAGTAAGATGTTCCTTTTGCAATAAGACACAGGATCAGGTCCGCAAGCTCATTGCCGGACCTGCCGGTGTGTATATTTGTGACGAGTGCGTTGATATTTGCTCGGATATTATTGAAGAGGAATATGAAGACGACGAGAAGGCATCAACATCCCTTGAGATCAATCTGCTTAAGCCGGTAGAAATCAAGGAATTCCTGGATGATTATGTAATTGGGCAGGACTATGCCAAAAAGGTACTGTCTGTGGCTGTATACAATCATTACAAACGTGTCACAGCCAAACATAATACAGACGATGTGGAATTACAGAAAAGTAATATTATCATGGTAGGCCCCACCGGATCCGGAAAGACCTATCTGGCACAGACACTGGCAAAAATTATTAACGTACCTTTTGCCATTGCGGATGCAACCACACTGACCGAGGCCGGTTATGTGGGCGAAGATGTAGAGAACATACTGTTAAAGCTGATTCAGGCGGCTGACTATGATGTAGAACGGGCACAGTATGGTATCGTATATATTGATGAAATTGATAAGATCACCAAAAAAAGTGAGAATGTATCCATCACCAGAGATGTATCCGGTGAGGGTGTGCAGCAGGCTCTTCTGAAAATTGTGGAGGGAACGGTAGCCAATGTTCCGCCACAGGGAGGCCGTAAGCATCCTCATCAGGAAATGATCCAGATTGATACCTCTAATATTTTATTTATCTGCGGAGGTGCTTTTGACGGTCTGGAGAAAATCGTGGAAGCAAGATTGAACCGCAAATCAATCGGATTTAATTCTGAAATTTCGGATCGTTCCACCAAAGCGTTCAGTGAACTGTTACAGGAGGTAACCCCTCAGGATTTAGTGAAATTCGGACTGATTCCGGAGTTTGTTGGCCGGGTACCTATTAACGTATCCCTGGAAGGTCTGGATAAAGCGGCGTTGGTACGAATTCTGAAAGAGCCGAAAAATGCTCTTGTGAAACAGTATCAGAAATTATTTGATTTTGATCACGTATCCTTATCCTTTGAGGATGATGCAGTGGAAGCGATTGCGGAGAAGGCATTTGAGCGTAAAACAGGTGCCCGTGGACTGCGTTCCATTATGGAAAATATCCTCATGGATGTGATGTATCAGATTCCTTCTGATGAAACCATTTCCGAATGTATCATCACAAAGGGTGTGGTGGAAGGAACCAGTGAACCTGTTGTATTTCACAAAACATTGATGAAAAAAGCAAAGTAACTTGACATGAGAAGGCTGCCTGCAAGCTGTGAGGCAGCCTTTTGAGGTATCTATGGTAATTAAGACAATTCAATTGGAAACAGTGGTGGGAATCACCAGCAAAATTCCGGTCAATACGCACCCTGAGATTGCTTTTGCCGGAAAAAGTAATGTGGGTAAGTCTTCGTTAATCAATGCGCTGATGAACCGCAAGTCCTTTGCCAGAACAAGCCAGAGTCCGGGAAAGACACAGACCATTAACTATTACAATATTAATGATGAGGTTTATTTTGTGGATCTCCCCGGCTATGGATATGCCACGGCAAATGAGGAAATTAAGGCAAAATGGGGCAAGATGATCGAGGATTATCTTCACCAGTCCAAGCAGCTGCGGGCGGTCTGCCTTCTTTTGGATATCCGCCATGCTCCGTCGGAAAATGACTGCATCATGTATGAGTGGATCAAAAAACAAGGATATAAACCGGTCATTATTGCCACGAAGCTGGATAAGATTAAAAGAAGCCAGATTCAGAAACAGCTTGGAATTCTGCGGCAGGGAATCGGAGCGGATAAGGATACCATTTTGCTCCCTTTCTCATCGGAGACCAAACAGGGAAGAGAGGAACTGTATGAGCTCATTGATTCCTGGTTAGGGGAGGAACAGGCAATTTGAAGCAGAACAGAATACACCGGACGATGATCTGGTTGTTTGTTTTTTACATTCTGTTGGTGATAAAGGTAGTGATTCTAAAATATCCCTTTGAGCGACTTTACCAGATCACACAGACCTGGACAAGAGAAGTGATTCTGGAGGGACTGGATACTGCCAACTTTACGCTTTTCAAGACGATACGCATGTATATCCGTTATGCAGACCGGCTCAACAGCGTGGAAAATCTGGTGGGAAATGTGGTGGTCTTTATTCCACTGGGAATTTTCCTGCCCATGCTGTTTAAAACCTGCCGCAGATTCTGGGAGACCTTGATGGTTTCTTTTATCTGTGTGTCGGGAATTGAATTGTTTCAGCTATTCAGTGCCTTCGGAGCTTTTGATGTGGATGACATTCTTTTGAACTGCGTGGGAGCAGCCCTGGGATACGGAATCTATGATCTGGTGCGGCGCACCGTTGGAAGGAAGCATTTATCCGGGAAGGAAATGCAGGCAGAAAATAAACTAAAATAAAGAAAGGCAGAGACACTATGAGAGAACTATTTCGTGAGGTAAAGTTGAATTCTTATTTTTCAGCCATTGCAGGCCTGATAATCGGTCTGGTATTACTTCTCTGGCCGGGGGCATCCCTGACTCTGGTATGTGCGGTGATCGGTGTGGCAGTACTGGCAGTGGCGGTAGTGCAGATTGCTTTGTTTTTTAAAGAGAGAATGGCAGGATTCACAGCCAGCTATCATTTACTGCTGGGCATTTTACTATTGGTAGTTGGAGGATGGTTTCTGATCAGTCCGGGAAGCATCGGTGCGATTGTCCCTATCATTGCAGGAGTCTATGTAGTTCTTCATGGAATGACAGAAGTGGGTCGTGCTTTCAGCCTTCAACAGGAACACTATGGAAAGTGGTGGGTGGCACTCCTTCTGGCATTGATTTCTATTGTGCTGGGACTGGTGTTGATTTTCAACGCAGTAGAGGCAGGAACCGTTTTGATTCGGCTGATCGGCGGTCTGATCATTTATGACAGTGTATCCAATATCTGGATTATTTCCAGAGTTTCCAAAAGTGTGAAACAGACGGTAAAGGATCTGGAGGATGAAAGAAACGGCAACATCATTGACTGATCAAAACCGGATTTTGGATTTCCGACGGGAAATTCCGGCAGCTGAACTTTTACTGACGGACGAAGAACTGCAACCTATCATGGAGCATTTTCATTTTCCGGAGACAGAACGAAGCGAATTTCTTCTTTTACAAAAGCGGATTGAAGAGGTATTGCAATGCCGGGGAATTCTGCTTACGCTTCCCGAAGAAATAAAGCAGGAGGCAGTACCTTATGGGAAAATGGTTTTACACAGACAGGATAGTGTACTTGGGGCAATTACCCTGGGAGAGGGCTATGACCGGCTGCAGAAGGATTATACGGAAAAGCAGCAGCTGAGTCAGAGTTATCGCATGGAAATGCTGGGGATGGAATATCTTCGGAAGGGATATACCTTATTTAATGAAGCAGTACATGCGGAAGGATTGGGGTATCCCGGAGAATATCATTATCTGGAAGACTCACAACAGATCCTGCAGGCATGTGATTATTTGAAAAGTAAACAATTTATGGCCATTGATTACAATCGTTACGGAGTACTGATACCATCCAAATCCGTGATTTTTAAAGCATCGTTAAAACAGGGAACAGGTCCAGACTGCACCAATACCTGTGCCGCTTGTACAGCGATTCATTGTAGTTTTCGCAGATGCTGAGCGTCAAAAGAATCAACAGAAATGAGAATGAAGTATGGGAAAAGGGGAAAAGAAGCAAACGGGAAATAAAAAAAACGGATGGGATCTTCTGATTCCGATTGTGGCAGGCATTGTTCTGGTAGTTTGTATTGGAAAATTGATTGTTACTTACTGGGGGTATCATCAGGAAGCTGCTGATAATAAGAAGCTTGAAGAAGCTTTTGTTACCTGGGAGACGAAAGAAGAACCGGAGGAGAAAGAATTCCAGGAGGAGAAAGCTCCCTATCCGGCTCTGAATGTGGACTTTGCTGCATTACAGGAGAGCAATGAAGATACCGTGGCATGGTTTTACTGGGGCCTGTTCGACTTAAGCTATCCAGTGGTTCAGGGCGAAGACAATGAGGAGTATATCCACAAATCTTTTACTGGGGAATATGCAAAAACAGGGACTCTGTTTCTGGACAGTGGAAATGCAGCAGATTTTTCCAGCTGCCATTCCATTATTTATGGGCACGATATGAAAGATCGATCCATGTTCGGCAAGCTGAAACTGTTATTACAGGATACCAATGTGGAGGAAGATCCCTATTTTTATATTTTTACGGAAAAGGAAGTACGCAAATATCGGGTGTTTGCCTACAGCGTGATTTCTCCGGAAGATTCCCTGTATGAGGCGGTGAACAGTGACGAGGAATACGATGCCCACATAAAGCGGGCCAGATCCCTTTCGGTGTACCAGCTGCCGGAGGAAGAAGAGAAGGTGTTGGAAAAGCGTCCGGCACTTTTATCGCTGTCTACCTGCTACCAGCATAGCAGGCGGACTCTGGTACAGGGGTATCTGCAGGAAGTTTTTTCTTTGGAAAATTAAAAAAGAAGGATAAATCTATTGCATTTTGAACAAGAAAGTAGTATGTTATAAATAAGTAAAAGTATATTCAGCAAACTTACTGAGAAGTAAGGACGCAAAGCTAGAGGGTCTTTGCGGAGACAGCCAGTTGCCATCAGACGATGATTCTATTTAATGGTATTTGGAGCCTTTATCTTTGTGATAGAGGCTTTTTTAGTCCAATCAATTTGGGAAAGAAGGGAACAAGAAATGAAGAAAAAGAAAATAACAGGTATTTGTGCCACAGTGCTTACTCTTTGCCTGGCAGTCGGCCTGGTGGTAGGTGTGTACAATAAGGTAAATGCCGTACCGGCCGAGAACATGGAGGAACTTGCAGTCAGACAGCCCTCTGCTTCTGACAGTGAGGAAGTATATTTTGATGACCAGGCCATTGCATTAGCAGCGCAGGCAGTCAATGCAGATATGGCAGCTAATTTTGCAAAGCAGGCACAGGCAGCATTTGATGAGGTCAATGAGATCAGAACCCAGAATGGATTGGAAGCTCTTACCTGGGACTCCAATCTGGAATCGGCAGCACTGGTTCGTGCAAATGAAGCAACGGATGTTTGGTCCCACACAAGACCGGATGGCTCTGCGTGGTGGACGGTTGACAGTACCTGCATGTATGGAGAGAATCTGGCAAGAGGATATTCCGATGCAGATTCCGCTGTAAACGGATGGATGAATTCAGAAACACATAAAGCCAACCTGTTAAAAGCGGATTATAAGACCGTAGCGATCTCCATTGTACTCGGCAATGATGGCAGATGGTACTGGGCTCAGGAGTTTGGATACTAATTCTAAGATACATAGGAAGGACGGCACGAGAGTGTCGTCCTTTTTCAATTCTAATAAAAAGCTAAGATTTGGCGCATTGACACGAGGCATGTCGAAAGGTAAGATAAGAGGTATATTTGAAGAGTAACTCACATACAATGGCGAGAGATACAGACAGGAGGACATGAAGGTTTGGCAAACAGAAGCAGGAATATCAGCCGTGAAGATAGGGCCAGAGAGGCAAAAAATTCATTTCACAAAAAAGAAAAGCCCAGAGGCATAGGAAATGTCAGTCCGGTGTATCGGGTGGCAACCGGTGTATTTGCATTGATCTCTTTTACTGCAGTTCTTGGATGTTTCCTTATTTATGGATATTTTCATTTGAAAGAAGCAGCAAGGCAGGAGCAGGAAGCTGTAGTTGAAGCTGCCGCCATGAGTTCGGAAAAAACAGCTTATTCCCAGGAAGATGTGGATGCCTTATTGGAGGAAGCAGTCAGTTCCGCCGTGACTTCCACAGAAAATGACTTTCTGGAAAACTTGAAATCACGGATGGAGAGTGGAGACGGCACTGTGGCAGTGCTGAGGGATTTTTATCCGGATGATATTGTCCTGCTGGATAGCGGAAAGTATCATTTTATTCCAATTTCCGATGGGCTGGTCAAAAATAACTATGATATTAATAATGTGGTACTGAATGCGGATCACACTATTTCCTATGTGGAGGAAGAGGAAACCATTTCCAGAAAAGGAATTGATGTGTCCAAATATCAAGGAGAGATTGACTGGGAACAGGTAGCCGGCGACGGGGTGGAATATGCGGTGATCCGGCTGGGAATCCGGGGTTATAGCGAGGGAACCCTGGTTCTGGATGAAAAGTATGAGGCAAATATGCAGGGGGCTGCAGCCAATGGAATCGATGTGGGAGCCTACTTCTTTACTCAGGCAACCAGTGAGGCAGAAGCCCTGGAAGAGGCACAGTTTGTCATCGAAAATTTGGCACCCTACCATGTGAATTTCCCGGTAGTATTGGATGTGGAAGCAGTAGGCTCCGGAGATGCCAGAACCAAAGACCTGACGGTAGAGGAACGAACCCAGTATGCCATTACTTTCTGCGAGGCAGTAAAAGCTGCCGGCTATACCCCCATGATTTATGGAAATCTCAAGACTTTCATGCTGATGCTGGATATGGAACGGTTGGAAGATTACCAGAAATGGTTTGCTGCTTATGATACTTCAAAAATTTATTTCCCTTATGCCTTTTCCATCTGGCAGTATACGGACAAGGGATCTGTGACCGGAATTGATGGAGAAGTAGATTTGAACATTACCTTCGGACAGTGGTAGAGGAAAGAACAAAAATGGGTTACGTTCGCAAAACAGCAGTGAACGTAACCCATAAATTTTTAAGCGTGATGGAAAGATCTGCGGAATAATTGCAGCAGGGAGTTATAAACCGTATAAAAAATGAGACTGTTGATGGGAGTCATGATCACATTTTTCAAGGCACGGGCAGGGAGCAGGGCAAGAAACCCTTTTCCGTAGAGAATACTGAGCCAGTAGGTTCCTAACAGAATATTCACAAAGACCGCAACAAAAGCTTCTGCGATGAGAATTCGCCAGAAGCTTATTTTTTGCTTTGACACCATGGGAACGTAGTAAAAGAAACCATAGATGATACCACCAAGTACCGCACTTATGGTAAAGCCGGGAAAATAGGGACCGGTGGGCTTTAAGATGAACTTGATAATATCCATAATGCCGCCAAAAATCCCGGCAGTCACCGGGCCGAAGAGAGCAGCTACCAGTTGGTTGGGGATTCCAGAGAAGCCGATTTTGATGTAGTTGCCCACCTGAATGGAAAGAGAACCCAGTACGATGGCAACAGCCCCCAGCATGGCACAGAGCACCAGATGGTACAGGTTCTTCATTTCGGACAGGGAGAAACGCAATTTGTCCATAAATTTGTGCATAAAAATAACCTCCTTACTGTAGATAAAAATAGATGGATGCAAACCCATCCGGGCATGAACTACATAAGAGGTTATGCGCACTCGTATGTAGCAGCGGGATGCGGATCTTGTACCGCAAGTCTTTTCTTATAAAAAGACTTTTCGTCCGAATGACAACTCCCTGTTCACTCAGCACTTAACGCACAACATCCTACTCTGCATGTTGGACACACTATAACATCCTTTTGTATATATTGCAATAGGGGCTGGCAAAATCCATTTAAAATTTTGTTAAATGGTTATTGACATCTAAATAACGTTAGAATATACTAACAATGAATTGATTAGTGAAATTCATTATCAACTACGCTAACAAAAACTAGATGATACAAACAGAAAAGAGGATGAGATGATGCCGCTGACAATGGCCACAAAAGGTGAAGTACAAACCATCAAAAAGGTGGGAGGAAAAGAAGAAATTCGTTTGTTTTTGGAAAAACTGGGATTTATTGAGGGAGGTGCAGTAACCGTGATTTCGGAAGCTGCCGGCAATATGATTGTCAACATCAAAGATTCCCGTGTTGCCATCGGAAAAGATATGGCAATGAAAATTATGGTTTAAAAGTGATATTTATGCCGATCAGGCTGAATATGATAAAGTGTGAGAATGGAGGAGAATACATGATGACTTTAAAGGAAGCGGCTGTCGGCCAGACAGTTACTGTAAAGAAGCTGGCAGGTGAAGGCCCGGTCAAGAGAAGAATCATGGATATGGGTATTACCAAGGGTGTGCAGATCTATGTTCGTAAGGTTGCACCGTTAGGCGATCCGGTAGAAGTAACCGTGCGCGGTTATGAGCTGTCTTTGCGAAAGGCAGATGCAGAAATGATCGAGGTTGAATAAAAATTTTTTTTACACAGAAGTTAGACAAAACTAATAAAAATGAGTCAAATCAAATGGAGGTAAGACATGTCTGTTAAAATTGCATTGGCAGGTAACCCAAACTGCGGCAAAACTACATTGTTTAATGCGCTGACAGGCTCCAAGCAGTACGTTGGTAACTGGCCGGGAGTTACTGTTGAGAAGAAAGAAGGTAAACTGAAAACTGAGAAGGATGTAAGCATTGTTGACCTTCCGGGTATCTATTCCCTGTCTCCCTACACCCTTGAGGAAGTAGTAGCCAGAAATTATCTGGTAGGAGAAAGACCGGATGCCATCATCAATATTGTGGATGGTACCAACATTGAACGTAACCTTTATCTGTCCACACAGCTGTTAGAGCTGGGAATCCCTGTGGTGATGGCTGTCAATATGATGGATCTTCTGGAGAAGAACGGGGATAAGGTTCATCTCAATAAGTTAGCAGATAAGCTGGGCTGTGAGGTTGTTGCCATTTCTGCACTGAAAGGAACCGGCATTGAAGAGGCAGCAAAGAAAGCGGCAGCACTGGCAAAGAGCAAAAAGGTAAATGCTGTAAAACATGAGTTTGATGCAACCGTGGAGAATGCAATCGCTGAAGTTTCTGATAAGCTGATCGGTGTGGAGGAATCCCAGAAGAGATTTTTCGCCATTAAACTGTTGGAGAAGGATGAGAAGATCGGAACCCTCTTAAACAGTGTACCTGATGTATCTGCACAGATCAAAAAACTGGAAGATGCGATGGATGATGATACCGAGAGTATTATCACCAATGAGAGATACAACTACATATCCAAGATTATCGGTGAGTGTGTTACTAAGAAAAATGCCGGAAAACTCAGCACCTCCGATAAGATTGATAAGGTTGTAACCAACAGATGGCTTGCACTTCCCATCTTTGCAGTGATCATGTTTTTCGTGTATTATATTTCTGTAAGTACTCTAGGCGGAATCGTAACCGACTGGACCAACGATACCCTGTTTGGTGAATGGATCCAGCCTGGCGTTCAGGGACTTCTGGAAAATGCCGGTGCAGCAGACTGGGTAGTATCCCTTGTTGTTGACGGTATCATCGGTGGTCTGGCAGCACCTATCGGTTTTGCTCCTCAGATGGCAATCGTATTCCTGTTTTTGTCCATCCTGGAGGATTGTGGTTATATGGCCCGTGTTGCTTTCATCATGGATCGTATTTTCCGCAAATTCGGTCTTTCCGGTAAGAGCTTCATCTCTTTCCTGATCGGTTCCGGATGTGGAGTTCCCGGTATCATGTCTACCCGTACCATTGAGAACGAGAAAGACCGTCGCATGACCATGATTACTACAACTAACATCCCCTGTGGTGCAAAACTTCCTGTTATCGCTTTAATCGCAGGCTTCCTGATGGGCGGTGCATGGTGGATGGCTCCTGCAATGTACTTCTTAGGAGTATTTGTAGTTATCATTTCCTGTATCATTTTAAAGAAAACCAAGTACTTTGCCGGCGATCCCGCTCCTTTCGTTATGGAGCTGCCCCAGTACCACATTCCTTCCATTAAAGGTGTTCTCCTTCATGTCTGGGAGCGTGTATGGGCATTCCTGAAAAAAGCAGGAACTATCCTGTTCTTATGCTGTGCAGTAATGTGGTTCTTAGGAAGCTTTGGTATTCAGGATGGCGTATTCGGTTTAGTTGATACCGACTACTGCTTCTTAGCTACCATCGGTGGCGCAATCGCCTGGATCTTCAAACCTTTAGGTTTCGGTACCTGGCAGGCAGTTGCATCCTGCCTCAGCGGTTTCGTAGCAAAAGAAGGTATCGTATCTACCATGGGTGTATTAGCCGGTCTCGGTGAGGTAGAGGAATACGAACTGTCCATGCATGATCAGTTTGCAGCATTCTTCCCTACCGGAATTGCAGCTGTATCCTTCCTGGTATTCAACCTGTTTGATTCACCCTGCCTGGCAGCAATCTCTACCATGGCAAAGGAAATGGGCAACCGCAAATACTTCTGGTTTGCACTGTTATTCCAGAACGTAACCGCATACTGCATCGCACTGATGATTTATCAGATTGGCGGACTGTTAGTAGGCGAAGTTGCTTTCGGTATCGGAACCGTTGCAGCGTTCATTGTTCTGATTGGTGTATTGTATCTGCTGTTCCGTAAGGACCCCAGTAAAAAAGTAAGTGGTGTAAAACAGGCAGCGTAAATTATGACAACAAATTTAACATTGGGAACTACGGACATTGTTGTCCTTGTGATTTTACTGTTGCTGTTGGCACTGGCAGTAAAAATTATCATTGGATTTTTTAAGTAATCAGTCAGCCTTCAAAGGAGGAACCTATGCAATTTATTATGAATAATCTGGCAAACATTATTGTGTGTGCAATCCTGCTGCTTATCGCTGCAGCAATCATCAGATGGATGATTCATAACAAAAAGCAGGGGAAATCCTTAGGAGGCTGCGGTGGTGATTGTTCACATTGTAAAGGGTGTCATTAGCCTTTAAGAGGAATCGGGATGCAGGAAACAATAGAAAAAACAAAAATGCAGAAAGAAGCGGTGATCGCTAAACTCAAGGAGCAGGGATGCCGCATTACCAAACAGCGGTTGATGCTGCTGGACATCATTCTGGAAGAAGAATGTTCCTGTTGTAAAGAAATCTTTTACCGTGCATCGCAGCGGGATTCCGGAATCGGCACGGCTACGGTTTACCGGATGGTAAATACCCTGGAAGAAATCGGGGCAATCAACCGGAAAAACATGTATAAGATTTCCTGCGACAATTGTGACATGGGATGCCTTAAGGAGAATGTCTGTGTGATAGAGCTGGATGACAATACGGTGCAGCATTTATCCGCACAGAAATGGAAATCTGTGATTCAGGCAGGAATGAAGGCCTGTGGCTACGTGACGGAGCAGAAGATTAGAAGTGTGACCGTTCAGGCTTGTGGCAGCGCATCATAAATCTGACAGGCAGAAAGTGTGAAGAAATGGGAAATGCAATTATTGTAGCAATTATTATCGTTATATGTTTTATAGGAGTCCGGGGGGCAGTCAAGCGTGTACAGCATGGCTGCTGTGGTGCCGGAGGTGATACTGTGAAAAAAGTAAAGGCACAGGATCAGGACATATCCCATTACACTTATACATACCTTGCACAGGTCAATGGGATGACCTGCAGTAACTGCAAACGTGCGGTGGAGAATGCTTTTAATGCCAACGGCTGTATTGCAGAAGCAAATGTCAACAGGAAAAACGTATTGATCCATTCCAAAGAACCGATGGAGCCTGCCACAATCAGACAGACGATCTGGCATAGTGGTTACGAACCCGGTGAAGTGGAGCAGAAAGCTTGACAAAGGGTGAAAAGCACGGTAGCATAAAAGAAACATAACACTGTTATTGCGAATGGAACCGTGTATGAAAAGCGAAAAAGAAGATCAGAAAAAAACCAGACAGAAATTACTGGATCAAGCAAAAGTAGAGTTTGCCGAGAAAGGCTTTATGAAAGCCTCCCTGCGTACCATTTGTACGAATGCAGGGGTTACTACCGGTGCGCTCTACTTTTTTTTCAAGGACAAAGAGGATCTGTTCGCTTCCCTGGTACAGGAACCCCTGCAAAATGTGAATGCAATCCTGTTGATGCACTATCAGGAACAGAAGAGAAGAGTGTCGGATGCGGAATTTAATCCCACCGATGACTCGGCCAGCAGAAAAACCTGTGAGCGGATTCTTCAGGAATTATTTGCCCATCGGGAAGAATTCCGGCTTCTTCTAACGAAAGCACAAGGATCTCATCTGGAACATGTGGAGGAATCCTTTGCTATGATTACCTGCAGACAGAATCGCATTCTGGCAGATGCAATCACGGCAAAAACCGGAACACCCCGGGTTTCGGAAGAACTGATCGGCTGGCTGTCCCATATGTATGTGGATGTTTTTGTCTTTATTATGACAAACGCTGGCAATGAAGAACAGGCGCATCAATACCTGAATCAAATCTTTCCCTATTTAAGAGACGGCTGGAGAGGAATCTTTCAAAAGCAATAAAAGGCAATTTTAATATTTTTATAAAAACGGAAAAAGGTGATTGACATTTCAATCTCCTGGATATATATTGAACATATGAACAAACTATCATATGTTCAAATGAAAAGAAAACAGGAGGTGAGAAGATTGAAAATAGAAGGGGTAGAGTGCTGCGATGAGAATTGCATTCATACAGATCGCTTAAAGGTTGTAAGAGAGCAGATGCCGGATGAAGATCAGCTCAGTGACCTTGCAGATCTGTTTAAGGTGTTTGGAGATTCCACACGCATTCGAATTCTGTTTGTACTGTTTGAGTCGGAGGTATGTGTCTGCGATTTGGCGGAGACATTGAATATGAATCAATCAGCAATTTCTCATCAACTGAAGATCCTGAAACAGGCGAAGCTGGTAACCAGCCGTCGGGAAGGGAAATCCGTTTTTTATTCATTAGCGGATGATCATGTACGGACGATCATCGGTCAGGGAATGGAACATATTTTAGAATGAAGAATTTAAGATAGAAGAAAAGGAGATTATGATCATGAAAAAGAAATTTAAACTGGAAGATCTGGATTGCGCGAACTGCGCAGCAAAAATGGAAGAGGCCATCAAAAAGATTCCCGGTGTCAATGATGCTGTGGTAAGCTTTATGGCACAGAAGATGACAATTGATGCAGAGGACGACAAATTTGATGCCATTATGGATGAGGTTGTAAAGACCTGTGCCAAGGTGGAGCCGGATTGTAAAATCTTACGCTAAGCGGACAGGGGTGCTACAGCACCCCTTAAATAAAAAATCATATATGAATACATGTTCATGTGTAAAAATAAAGGCTAACAGGAGGAAATTCCAGTGAGTGACAAACAAAAAAAGATGCTGACAAGGATCATCATTTCCATGATTTTATTTCTGGGGTTGTTCATTGCGGAGCATATCGGAGTACTGGCGGCACTGCCGGGAATTTTGACCTTGTTTATTTATCTGTCAGTTTATGCATTGATCGGTTATGACATCGTATGGAAGGCTTTACGCAACATCAGTCATGGACAGATTTTTGACGAAAACTTTCTGATGATGGTTGCTACGGTAGGTGCATTCGGGGTGAAGGAATATTCCGAAGCCGTAGCAGTTATGCTGTTCTATCAGGTGGGAGAACTGTTTCAGAGTTATGCAGTGGGAAAGTCCAGACAGTCTATTGCAGCCATGATGGATATCTGTCCCCAGTATGCCAATATAGAAGAAGACGGCAATCTGGTACAGGTTGACCCGGATGATGTGGAAATCGGAACGGTAATTGTTGTGAAACCCGGGGAACGTATTCCACTGGACGGTGTAGTGGTGGAAGGTACTTCCATGGTGGATACTGCAGCACTGACCGGTGAGTCTGTGCCCCGTAAGGCACAGGTAGGTGATGATATCATCAGTGGCTGTGTCAATGGCAGCGGTACCTTGAAGGTAAAGGTTACCAAGGCCTTTGAGGATTCTACCGTATCCAAGATCCTGGAACTGGTGGAAAATGCCACCAGCAAGAAGGCAAAGGTGGAGAACTTTATCACCCGTTTTGCCAAATACTATACCCCGGTAGTAACCATTGCGGCAGTTATTCTTGCCCTTGTACCTCCCATTATTCTGGGTGGTGGCTTTGCAGACTGGATTCAGCGCGCCTGCATTTTTCTGGTAATTTCCTGTCCCTGCGCACTGGTAATTTCTGTTCCCATGGGCTTCTTCGGAGGAATCGGAGCAGCATCCAGAATTGGTGTGCTGGTGAAGGGGTCTAACTATCTGGAAGCGGTAGCGGAGATGGATACCATCGTCTTTGATAAGACGGGAACACTGACCAAGGGTGAATTTAAGGTTTCCGATGTGAAGGCCGCAGGAGAGATAACCGATGCAGAGTTATTGGAACTGGCAGCACTAGGAGAAGGGTATTCCAATCATCCTATCGCAGAGTCTATTCGAAATGCTTATGGCAAAGCATTGGATATGGATCGTGTCAATAACAGTGAGGAAATTGCCGGACATGGTATTCATGCCCGGATTGATGAAAGCGACATTTACCTGGGAAATGCTAAGCTGATGAAACAGCAGGGTATCGCTTATGAAGAAAATACCAAAATCGGCACCGTGGTTTATGTGGCAAAGAACGGAAAATTCGCAGGCTCTATCGTGATCTCTGATGCCATCAAGGATGGTGCGAAGGAAGCCATCCACGACATGAAGGCAGTGGGGGTAAAGAAATGCGTGATGCTGACAGGTGACCGGAAAGAGGTTGCCGAAGCAGTAGCCAAAGAGTTAGGACTGGATGAGGTTCATGCAGAATTGCTTCCCGGGGATAAGGTAAGCCGGGTGGAGCGTCTGCTCCGGGAGAAGCAGGAAAAGTCCCGCCTTGCCTTTGTGGGAGATGGCATTAATGATGCTCCTGTACTCACCAGAGCAGATATCGGTATTGCTATGGGTAGTATGGGTTCGGATGCAGCAATCGAAGCAGCGGATATCGTATTGATGGATGACGATGTGAGGAAGATTGCTTCCATCGTGAAAATTTCCCGTAAGACCTTGCGAATCGTGAAACAGAACGTGGTATTTGCACTTTCCGTGAAGGCAATCGTACTGATTCTGGGAGCACTGGGGCTGGCAAGTATGTGGGCTGCCGTATTTGCAGATGTGGGAGTATCCGTACTAGCAATTTTGAATTCCATGCGAACATTGCAGGAGAAATAAAGAAAATAAGGGAAAGAAATGAAAGCCCCTCACTCTGGGTATTCCGGAGTGAGGGGCTTTTACGGTGCGCCTAGTGACGCACGTTTCTTTTTTTATGTTAAAAGGAGCTATTTTGTAAAATTCACAACAGAAAAAGGTCGATTCACAACATTCCAGATAGATGTTGTATGAACTTATCCGATATAATAGCTATAAATATAGGTAAGCAAGGAAGTGACAGCATGCGGATTGCCATCTGCGATGATGAAGTATCCATGGTTCAGATACTGGAGGAAAAAATAAAAAAGTTATTGCCGGATGTGGTCATAGATAAATATTTATCGGGTGATGAACTGATTGCAAGTGGCAGTAAGCCGAATATTCTTTTTCTGGATATTCAGATGCCGGGAATGGATGGGATGGAAACGGCAAAGGTGCTTCGTCAGGACAATGAGAATATGATACTCATTTTTGTGACAGCAGTAGAGGAATATGTTTTTCAGGCATTTGATGTCGGAGCATTTCATTATCTGGTTAAGCCATTTTCCGATGAGAAATTGAAAGAGGT